>NZ_JBEYWK010000013.1:0-240908 GCF_040644415.1 Streptomyces sp. NPDC046985 | reverse complement strand
CCTGGCTTCCGCCTCGACCTCGACGGGGCCGCCCGCTTCACCCACGAGGGGTACACCGTTGCGGTTCAGGTGCGTCGCGCCATGGCTGAGCCGCCGCGCCGGCCGGGCCGACGGCCCAGGACGTGACGGCCGCTCAGGAGGCCGAGCGCCCCGTGGTGCAGGAGCCGGCCGCGCAGGCGCACGCCGAGCCCCTGGCCGCCGAGGACCCGGTCGTCACGGCCGCCCCGGCGGCTGAGGCGCCCGAGGTCGCTGAGGCGCCCGCGGCGCCCCAGGGCCGTACGCGCCGCCGCGCGACCCGCAAGGTCTCGGCGCCGGCCGGTTCCCCCGCGGGGGCCGAGGCGGCCGTCGTGACGGTGCCCGAGGCGGTCCCGGCCGAGGAGGCGAAGGCCCCCGCGCCCGAGCAGCCGGTGCGTCCCGAGGTCCCGGCCGAGGCGCCCGCCGAGGCCGCTCCGGCCCGGCCGCGCCGCCGCGCCGTGCGCAAGGCGACCGCGCCGACCGCGTCGGAGGAGTCGGCCGTCGTGGTCGTCCCGGCGGCCCCGGCGGACACCGCCGAGGCGCCCGCCGCCGAAGCCGCGCCCGCCGCGGAGGCGGCCGGGTCCGCGGAAGCGGGCGAGGCGGCCGAAGAGGCGCCGGTCAAGAAGGCCGCGGCCAAGAGGACCGCGGCGAAGAAGGCCACGGCGAAGAAGGCCGCCGCCAAGAAGACGACGGCGGCCAAGAAGACCGCCGCGTCGACGACGGCGGAGAAGACCACGACGGAGAAGACCACGGCGAAGAAGGCCGCCGCCAAGAAGACGACGGCCAAGAAGGCGGCGACGGCGAAGAAGACCGCCAAGACCGCCGCGGCCGCCGAGAAGCCGGCGACGAGGAAGACGGCGGCGGCGCGGCAGTCCGCGGCGTCCGTCTCGGCCTCGACCGACGAGGGCTGATCCCGGCGCCGTCGCGGCGGGGGTCCCGCTCCTCAAGGAGCGGGACCCCCGCCGTCCGGCCGCCGGAGCCCGGTTTGACCCCTGCCGGGCAGGGCCCGTAATCTAGACCGTCGGCGTGCCCACTGAGCACGCCACATCCCCGTAAACCTCTTCCTCCCGGGCCCTGGTGTGGCCGGGAGAGGTCGCCCTTCGTGGGGCGGCTGGCCTGCGGGGGTCCCGTTTTCCGAGCGAGAGAGTGAGATCCGCGTGTACGCCATCGTGCGCAGCGGCGGTCGCCAGCACAAGGTTGCTGTCGGCGACGTCGTCGAGGTTGACAAGATTTCCACCGCCAAGGTTGGCGACACGGTCGAGCTCTCGACCCTGCTCGTCGTCGACGGCGACTCCGTGACCAGCGACGCGTGGGTGCTGGCCGGCATCAAGGTCCAGGCCGAGGTCGTGGACCACCACAAGGGCCAGAAGATCGACATTCTGCGCTACAAGAACAAGACCGGCTACCGCCGTCGGCAGGGCCACCGCCAGCAGTACACGGCGATCAAGGTCACGTCGATCCCCACGGCTGCGAAGTAAGGGACTGAAGAGACATGGCACACAAGAAGGGCGCATCGTCCACCCGGAACGGTCGCGACTCCAACGCCCAGCGGCTCGGCGTGAAGCGCTTCGGCGGTCAGGTCGTCAACGCGGGTGAGATCCTGGTCCGCCAGCGCGGCACCCACTTCCACCCCGGCGCCGGCGTCGGCCGCGGCGGCGACGACACGCTGTTCGCGCTCCAGGGCGGTGCGGTGGAGTTCGGCACCCACCGCGGCCGCAAGGTCGTGAACGTCGTTCCGGTCGCCTGAATCACCTGATTCACGGTTTCGGCCGCACGAACGCAGCGCGAGGCGGACCTCACTTCCCGGTTCGGGAAGGCGGGTCCGCCTTTCGCGCGTTGTACAGAAGACATTCCGCTTTCCCCCGCCCTCCGGGCCGGGGATCCCCCCTGGAGGATCCGCACCATGACCACCTTCGTGGACCGCGTCGAACTGCACGTCGCCGCGGGTAACGGAGGCCACGGCTGCGCCTCCGTTCACCGTGAGAAGTTCAAGCCGCTGGGCGGCCCGGACGGCGGCAACGGCGGCCGTGGCGGCGACGTCATCCTGACCGTCGACCAGTCCGTCACCACGCTGCTCGACTACCACCACTCCCCGCACCGCAAGGCCACCAACGGCAAGCCCGGCGAGGGCGGCAACCGCTCCGGCAAGGACGGGTCCGACCTGGTCCTGCCGGTGCCGGACGGCACGGTCGTGCTGGACAAGGCGGGCAACGTGCTCGCCGACCTGGTCGGCCACGGCACCTCCTACGTCGCCTCGCAGGGCGGCCGGGGCGGCCTCGGCAACGCGGCGCTCGCCTCGGCCCGGCGCAAGGCGCCCGGCTTCGCGCTGCTCGGCGTGCCCGGCGACGCCGGCGACGTCGTGCTGGAGCTGAAGACCGTCGCCGACGTGGCGCTGGTCGGCTACCCGAGCGCCGGCAAGTCCTCGCTGATCTCCGTGCTGAGCGCGGCCAAGCCGAAGATCGCCGACTACCCGTTCACCACCCTGGTGCCCAACCTGGGCGTGGTGACGGCCGGTTCGACCGTCTACACCATCGCGGACGTGCCCGGCCTGATCCCGGGCGCCAGCCAGGGGCGCGGGCTCGGCCTGGAGTTCCTGCGGCACGTCGAGCGGTGCAGCGTGCTGGTGCACGTGCTGGACACCGCGACCCTGGAGTCCGACCGCGACCCGCTCTCCGACCTCGACATCATCGAGGAGGAGCTGCGCCAGTACGGCGGCCTGGGCGACCGCCCCCGCCTCGTCGTGCTGAACAAGACCGACGTGCCCGACGGCAAGGACCTCGCCGAGATGGTCCGGCCCGACCTGGAGGCGCGCGGCTACCGCGTCTTCGAGGTGTCCGCGGTGGCCCACCTCGGCCTCAAGGAGATGTCGTTCGCGCTCGCCGACCTGGTCGCGCAGGCCCGCGCCGCGCGCCCGCAGGAGGAGGCGACGCGCATCGTCATCCGGCCGAAGGCCGTCGACGACAGCGGTTTCACGGTCACCCGCGAGGAGGACGGCCTGTACCGCGTCCGCGGTGAGAAGCCCGAACGCTGGGTGCGCCAGACCGACTTCAACAACGACGAGGCCGTCGGCTACCTGGCCGACCGGCTCAACCGCCTCGGCGTCGAGGCGGAGCTGATGAAGGCGGGCGCCCGCCACGGCGACGGCGTCGCCATCGGCCCCGAGGACAACGCGGTCGTCTTCGACTGGGAGCCCTCGGTGATGGCCGGCGCCGAGATGCTCGGCCGCCGCGGCGAGGACCACCGGCTTGAGGCGCCCCGCCCGGCCGCGCAGCGCCGCCGCGACCGCGAGGCCGAACGCGACGAGTCGGACGAGGAGTACGACGGCTTCGAGCCCTTCTAGGCGTTGCCGTCACCGTCCCGCCCGCCTGCCCGCTCGGCGGACGGGCGGGGCGGACGGGCGCCGCGCAAGGTACGCGACACGCCTCTCAGGGGTCAGGCCTGCTCGACGAGTTCGAGCGCCTGTGCGGGGGTCGGCGCGTGGGGCCGCTCGGCGAACGGCGTGAACGGCAGCGGGGTCTGCTCGCCGAGGAAGACCCTGCGCACCACGCGCTCGGCCGCCCGCCCGTCGTCGAACTCGCAGAAGCGGCGCCGGAAGGCGTCCCGGCGCGCGGCCGCGTCGGCGTCGTCGTACGCGCCCGAGCCGAGCAGCCCGATCAGCTCGGCCTGCGAGGTGGCGACCGCGCCCGGCGCCTCCTGGAGCAGGTTGAAGTAGGTGCCGCGGACGGCGGAGTAGATGTCCCAGTCCGGGGCGAAGACGATGATCGGCCGGTCCAGGACGGCGTAGTCGAACATCGCCGAGGAGTAGTCCGTGATCAGCGCGTCCGCGGCGAGGTACAGCTCCTCCACCCGGGCGTGGTCCGACACGTCGACGATCCGGCCGGTGCGGCGCAGCTCCGTCACGTGCGGCGAACTGCCGTAGAAGTAGTGGCCGCGCACCAGAAGGGTGGCGTCCGGGCCGAGTTCGTCGGCCAGGCGGACCAGGTCCAGGCTGGGGGTGAACCCGGGCTGGTACTCGCGGTGGGTGGGCATGTAGAGGAACGCCTTGGCGCCGTCGGCCAGTTTGAGCGCGGCGCGGGCCCGGCGCACCTCGGCGGCGCCGGCGTTCACCAGGACGTCGTTGCGCGGGTAGCCGCTCTCCAGGGATATGTACGAGCAGGGGTAGACCCGCTCCCACACGGCGGTGGAGAACCGGTTGGCGCTGACGCTGTAGTCCCAGCGGTCGCAGCGCTCCAGGAGCTTGTCGAAGTCCATGTCCGTGGAGGCGGGGTACTTGCGCTGGTCCAGGCCCATGGTCTTCAGCGGCGTGCCGTGGTGGGTCTGGAGGTGCACCTGGCCTTCGCGCTTGACCACGGCGTCGGCGAAGTTCACGTTGTTCACGAGGTACTTGGCGCGGGCCAGCGCCGTCCAGTACTCCTTGGAGCCCACCCGGACGGTCTGCACGCCCTTGGGCGCCCGCGCCACCGCGTCCGGCCGGAGCGCCCACACGCGGCGCAGATGCGGGGCGAGACGGGCGAGTTCGGCGTCGATGGCCGCCGGGTTGCAGGAGACGCCGCGGCTCCAGTAGGCGGACAGCAGCACCAGGTCGTCGACCAGCGGCAGCCGGAGCTGCGACTGGTAGAAGACGCCCATCGCGCCGCGCTTGGACCGGTTGAGGGCGCTGCGGGCGCCGGTGCGCACCGTCTGGCGGAGCTTGACCGCCGCGGTGGCGCCGGCCATCGTGCCGTACGCGTCCCGCTCCAGCATCCCGTACTTGTGGCCGCGGCCGCCGCCGGGCCGCTGGAAGTCCCGGGGCAGGCGGGCGCGGTAGTCGGCGGCGGCGCGGTGGAAGAACTCCGCCCGCGCGTCCAGCGGGAGCCGCCCGGGGCGCTCCAGGACGGTCAGGTAGTGGTCGATCATCTTGCGGAACAGCGGTCCGCGCCACGGGTCGAGCCCGGGGTGCGCGTCGAGGTGGTGGAAGACCCGGCGGTACTGGTCGAAGACGTCGAAGTGCTTGCGGCTGACGGTCTTGAGGATGTTGCCGCCCGCGCGCCGCTGCCGGTAGAGCACGCACACCCGGTCCAGCACGGCGATGCGCTCGGCGCTGATCAGGGAGCAGAACGTCCAGGGGGCGTCCTCGTAGTACCCGGCCGGGAAGGAGAGGCCGTGACGGACGACGAAGTCCCGGCGGTACGCCTTGTTCCAGACGATCTGGAGCAGGTCCAGCAACTGGGGCCGCTCGGCGAGGGAGAAGACGTCGGGGCCGCCGGCCTTCAGCAGGTCCGCCCGCTGGTTGGCCCGGACCCGGCCGTCCCAGTAGGTGCGGGCGTAGTCGTAGACGAGTATCTCGGGGTCGCCGGTGGTCTCCAGGCGCTCGGATATCAGCCGCAGCGCCCCGTCGGCCAACGTGTCGTCGCTGTCCAGGAACAGGAGGTAGTCGCCCTGGGCCTGCTCCATGCCGGCGTTGCGCGCACCGCCCAGCCCGGCGTTCTCCGTGAGGTGAATCACATGAACGCGGGGGTCGCGTGCGGCGTACTGATCGAGGATGGCGCCGGAGCCGTCCGGCGAGCAGTCGTCGACCGCGACGACCTCGAAGTCCGTGTAGTCCTGCCCGAGGACCGAGTCCAGGCACTCGGCGAGGTATCCCTGGACCTTGTACACAGGGACGACGAGAGAGAGTCGGGGCATCCTTACAACCTGTTCCGGGGGCCGATCACGCGCGAGTGTGCTGGCCGGCGCGCTCCGCTCGCCGATGGACCCGGACCGTGCTGGCCGCTTCAGCGTAAAGGATTCACTAGAAGTCAGTGTGGACGCCTTCGCGGGTTCAGAACAGGCCCTGTGACGTTCCGGCGTCGCAGGCGGTCCGCGGCGGCGAGGTTCTCGCCGTCCGGCCGGAGAAGTTCCTCACCGACGTCCCGCGCGCGGGCTGTTCGCGTTTTCCCCGTGATTTCCGATATGCGGGGGATGTCGGACTCGATTTTCCGCGGGGCATGCACGAGGGTGCTCGCAGTGGCACGGATGGGACAGGGTCGAGGAGGCATCAGGATGAGCTGGCTGGTGACGGGCGGCGCCGGATACATCGGCGCACACGTAGTGCGCGCCATGACCGAGGGCGGCGAGAGCGTCGTCGTCTACGACGACCTCTCCACCGGGAGCCCCGACCGGGTGCCGGACGGAGTGCCCCTCGTGGTGGGCAGCGTGCTGGACGCCCCCCTGCTGAAGAGCGCGATCGACGACCACGACGTGACCGGCGTCGTGCACATCGCGGGCAAGAAGCAGGTGGCGGAGTCGGTGGAGCGCCCGCTCCACTACTACCGGGAGAACGTCACCGGTCTCCAGACCCTGCTGGAGACCATGGCGGCCGCCGACGTCGACCGGCTCGTCTTCTCCTCCTCGGCCGCCGTCTACGGCATGCCCGACGTGGACCTCGTCACCGAGGACACGCCGTGCCTGCCGATGAGCCCCTACGGCGAGACCAAGCTGGTCGGCGAGTGGCTGATCGCCGCCGCCGCCAAGGCGTACGGCCTCAAGGCCGCCTCCCTGCGGTACTTCAACGTGGCCGGCGCGGCCGCGCCCGAGCTGTCCGACTCGGGGGTCTTCAACCTCATCCCCATGGTCTTCGAGCGGCTGGAGGCCGGGACGGCGCCCCGCGTCTTCGGCGACGACTACGCCACCCCGGACGGCACCTGCGTCCGCGACTACATCCACGTCCAGGACATCGCCTCCGCCCACCTCGCGGCCGCCAAGCGCCTCCAGCAGGCCCCGGACGGCACCTCGCTGATCCTCAACATCGGTCGCGGCGAGGGCAGTTCGGTGCGGGAGATGGTGGAGCGCATCCTGAAGGCCACCGGCAACGAGGACGTCACCCCCGAGGTGACCGCCCGCCGTCCCGGCGACCCGGCCCGGGTCGTCGCCGCCGCGGACCGCATCCACGAGGAACTGGGCTGGAGCGCCCGGCACGGCCTGGACGAGATGATCGACTCCGCCTGGCAGGGCTGGCGCCACCGCCACGGCTGAGCGGGACGGGCGGGGGCGGCGGGCGGCGGTCGCGTGAGCGTCGCCGCCCGCGCCTCAGCCGCTGCCGCCCTGTGCCTGCCGCGTGTCCCTCGCTGACGCCGGGCGCCTGCCGCGTGTGTCCCTCGCTGCCGCCGCGTGTCCGCCGGGCGCCCGGTGTCCGCCGGGCATCGGGCGCCCGCCGCCCCCCGTGCCGGTCGCGTCCCGGCTGCTGAAACGCGCGAGCGCCGCCGTGACCTCTTCGCGTAGATTCGGCCCTGTGCTGCCGCGAGGCAGCGGGACCGGCGCGACCGGCATGACCGGCGTGCTCGGCGTGAGCGAGGTGCTCGGTGTGAGCGACATGAGGGGACAGGCGGCACGGTGGCAGGGGCAGCGCAGGGCGAGGCGGCGGTCAGGCGGCCGGTGGCCGAGGCCCGCAGGATCGTCGTCAAGGTCGGCTCGTCGTCCCTGACCACCGCGGCGGGCGGCCTGGACGCCGACCGGGTGGACGCGCTCGTCGACGTCCTCGCCAAGGGGCGGGCCGAAGGCGCGGCCCGCGGTCCGGGGGACGAGGGCGGGGGACGGCCGGGCGCGGCGGAGAAGGAGATCGTCCTGGTCTCCTCCGGCGCCATCGCCGCCGGGCTGGCGCCCCTCGGACTGCGCCGTCGCCCCAAGGACCTCGCCCGCCAGCAGGCCGCGGCCAGCGTCGGCCAGGGTCTGCTGGTGGCCCGCTACACCGCCTCCTTCGCCCGCTACGGCGTCCGCGTCGGCCAGGTGCTGCTGACCGGCGACGACACCAGCCGCCGCGCCCACCACCGCAACGCCTCCCGCACCCTGGACAAGCTGCTGGCGATGGGCGCGCTGCCCGTCGTCAACGAGAACGACACCGTCGCCACGGACGAGATCCGCTTCGGCGACAACGACCGCCTCGCCGCCCTCGTCGCCCACCTCGTGCGCGCCGACCTGCTGGTGCTGCTGTCCGACGTGGACGGCCTCTACGACGGCGACCCGAGCAGGCCGGGCGCCTCCCGGATCGCCCAGGTGCGCGGGCCCGCCGACCTCGCGGGCGTGGAGATCGGCAGCGCGGGCCGGGCCGGCGTGGGCACCGGCGGCATGGTCACCAAGGTCGAGGCGGCCCGGATCGCGGCGGCGGCCGGCATCCCCGTGGTGCTCACCAGCGCCGCGCACGCCGCCGACGCCCTCTCCGGCAGGGACACCGGCACCTACTTCCACCCCACCGGCAGGCGCTCGGCCGACCGGCTGCTCTGGCTCCAGCACGCCTCCGCCCCGCAGGGCTCGCTCACCCTCGACGACGGGGCGGTGCGCGCGGTCGTCGAGGGACGCAAGTCGCTGCTCCCGGCCGGCATCGCCGCCGTCGAGGGCGAGTTCACCGCGGGCGACCCGGTCGAACTACGCGACGGGCGGGGCGCCGCGGTGGCCCGGGGGCTGGTCAACTTCGACGCCCGCGAGATCCCGCGGCTGATCGGCCGCTCCACGAGGGACCTCGCCCGCGAACTGGGCCCGGCGTACGAACGCGAGGTCGTACACAGGGACGACCTGGTGCTGCTGGAGCCGTAAATGGCCCGAATCGTCCAGCCGCCCGGGGGCTGAACGTGGGGACGTTCCGTAAAACCGCCCCACGGAGCGGCGCGCCCTGCTGCACTCTGTCCCAGGGACTGGTTCCGCACGAGCACCCGGTTACTGGGTAGAGGAGGCCGTCGTGAGACGAGTGCGCCCTGGGGCGGCGTCCCGCGGCAGTGCGGGCGGCCCCGCCTCCCGAGCGGCCGGTGAGGAGCGCGCCCTGACCAGCGTCGCGGCCGGCGACCGCTACGAGAGGGAGCGCGCGCGGCGCCCGGCGGCGAGCGGCGCCGAGGACGCCGACCGGACCGAGCGCGAGACGCCCGCGGAGCTGGCCCGGCTGTGGCACATCACCCTGCGCGTCTGCGGCGCCGAGGCCCCGCTGAGCGAGGTGCGGCGCGGCCTGGAGCAGCTCGCCCACGACCACCCCTTCCTGCTGACCAGCCGCTACGCGAGCGACCACGCGGAGATCCGGTACTGGGAGGAGGCCCGCGACCTGCACGACGCGGCCGCCGTCGCCCTGCGCCTGTGGGGCGAGCACCGCCAGAGCGCCCGGCTGCCGTCCTGGGAGATCGTCGGCCTGGAGGTCATCGACCGCGCCACCTACCACCAGCGGCTCGCCGAGGGCTACGGACCGCCCCCGGCCACACCGGTCGGCGTGCACCCCTTTTGACGGCTTTTTCAACCTTTTCGGCTTTTGGCGAGGCTTTCGACCCGTTCGGCCCGTCTCGCGCTGCGAAACGTCAGACGGTCGCCGCAGCTCCGCGCACTACCCTTCCCTCATGACCACGCTCTCGCCGTACGACTCGATGTCCCCGGTCGCCCAGGCCGCCTACCGGGCCAGGGCCGCCGCCGCCGACCTCGCGCCGCTGCCGCGCGCCGAGAAGGACGACGCGCTGCTGGCCATGGCGGACGCCCTGGAGGTCCGTACCGGCGAGATCGTCGAGGCCAACGCGAAGGACGTCGCCAAGGCCCGCGAGGCCGGCACGAGCGAGGCCGTCGTCGACCGGCTCGCGCTCACCCGCGAGCGGGTGCGGGCCATCGCCGCCGACGTGCGCGACGTGGCGGCGCTGCCCGACCCGGTCGGCGAGGTGGTCCGCGGCTCCACCCTGCCCAACGGGCTGGACCTGCGCCAGGTCCGCGTCCCGCTCGGCGTGGTCGGCATCGTCTACGAGGCCCGCCCCAACGTCACCGTGGACGCCGCCGCCCTGTGCCTGAAGTCCGGCAACGCCGTCCTGCTGCGCGGCTCGGCCTCCGCCCACGCGTCGAACGCCGCCCTGGTCCGGGTGCTGCGCGACGCGGTGGGCGGCGCCGGACTGCCCGCCGACGCCGTGCAGCTCGTGCCCGGCGAGGGCCGCGAGAGCGTGCGCGAGCTGATGCGCGCCCGCGGCCTGGTCGACGTGCTGATCCCGCGCGGCGGCGCCTCCCTGATCCGGACGGTGGTCAACGAGTCCACCGTCCCGGTGATCGAGACCGGCACCGGCAACTGCCACGTCTACGTCGACGCGGACGCCGACCTCGACATGGCCGTCGAGATCCTGATCAACTCCAAGGCGCAGCGCCCCAGCGTCTGCAACGCCGCCGAGACCCTCCTCGTCCACCAGGACGTCGCCGCCGCGTTCCTGCCGCGCGCCCTGGACGCGCTCGCCGAGGCCGGGGTCACCGTGCACGCCGACGAGCGGGTGATGGCCTACGCCGAGGGCTCCCGGGCCACGGTCGTCGAGGCCACCCCGGACGACTGGGACACCGAGTACCTGTCGTACGACATCGCCGCCGCCGTCGTCGACTCCCTCGACCGGGCCGTGGCCCACATCCGGCTGTGGTCCTCCGGGCACACCGAGGCGATCGTCACCGGCTCGCAGCAGGCCGCCCGCCGGTTCACCCGGCTGGTCGACTCCGCCGCCGTCGCCGTGAACGCCTCCACCCGCTTCACCGACGGCGGCCAGTTCGGCTTCGGCGCCGAGATCGGCATCTCCACCCAGAAACTGCACGCCCGGGGCCCGATGGGCCTGCCGGAGCTGACCAGCACGAAGTACGTCGTCACCGGCGACGGGCACGTCCGGCGCTGAGCGCACGCCGGCGCGGCCGTCTCGCCTGTCGGAAGAATGTCCATATCGTCTGCCCAAAACAACCCCCCAGGTCTACTCTGGACCCGTGCCGGAGGACGTGGGGGGCACGCCGTTCTCGGACGGCTGGGAGCCCGACGACGACCACGACCGCGGGGTGTCGGACGAAGAGTTCGCCTCCGTGGTCTTCGACGAGGACTTCGTACGGGCAGCCGTGGTCCACGAGCCGACCGCGGTCGAGCGCCTCGTGGCCGCCGCGCAGGCCAGAGCCGAGGCCACCGAGGCCGAAGCGCGCCGCGCGCACGCCCGGGGCGAGCGCCGCGAGGACGGCCGCGGCCCCGACGCCCGCGGCTACGGCCGCCGTCTCGACGACGACCTCGACGACTCCGACGACCTCGACTTCCCCGACGAGCGCCACGGCCTCCTCGGGACGTTCGGCAAGCAGGTGCGCTGGCACCGGCCCGTCGCCTGGCTGCTCGCCCTCGTGATGGGCGTGGGCATGGTGGCGCTCGCCTTCGCGGCGGTCTACCGCGGCGGGTCTTCCGGCAGCCGCGACCGGGTGCCGCCGCCCGCCACGTCCGGGCAGGGGCAGGGCAGCGCCGCCGCGCCCTCGGCCGGCCCCGTCTCCACCCCGCCGCCGGTCCCGGCGGTCCCGCGCACGCCCTGAGCGCCGCGCCGCCCGATCTTGGTGGGAACCTGTCAGAACTTGGCGCACAGCGGTGCGTTTACCGACGCTCCGGGCGACCTACCCTGAAGGTATGGGAGGGCCTCAGGACCCGCCCGAAGGGACCCCCGAGGGCGCCCCCGGCGGTGCGGAGGACGAATACCGATCCGTCGTCTTCGACGAGTCGTTCGTTCGCGCTGCCCGCCTCCAGGAGTACTCCGCGCAGGAGCGCATGACCGATCACACGCCCGCCGTGCGCCGCCGCCCGCAACTGCGGCGCGGGCTCTCCCGCCAGTTCCTGGCGCTGGTCCTGCTGGTCGCCCTCGCCTTCGCCACCGCCGTCTACATGGGCGTGCGCACCCCCACCCGGGCGCCGCGGGCCGAGACGCCCGCCGTGCCGCTGCGGGCGGCCGTCGTCCCGCTCGCCCCGCAGGGCGCGGTGCCCGGCGCCGCCGATCCCCGCTTCCTGTACGCGCACAGCCCCGCCGCCCACTTCGAGACCGGCGCCGAGGGCATCCCGCTGCCCGCCCACCGCAGCACCGCGCACTTCACGGACGGCCAGGTCGCCGCCGCCCTGCTGAGCGCCAGGGACTACATCGTCGCCTCCTCGCTCGACCCGGCGGTGCTCACCGGGGGCGAGAGCGACATGGTGCGGGCGCAGCTCGACGCGGCCCAGCTCGACCAGTTCGACCGCAGCCTGGACCACCCCGCCGCCGACGGGCAGCACGCGGCCACCGGCTGGCTCGTCCGCTTCGACCCCGCCCGCACCGAGCTGGCCGAGCCCGGGATCCGGGTCCAGGGCAGCCTCGCCGTCGCCGAGGCGGATCCGGCCACGCTGGAGGTCACCGCGGACCCGACCCTCGTCTACGCGCTGCGCCCGGCGGGCGCACGGGCCGGGGCGCCCGCCTCGCTGTTCACCGTGCGGCGCCAGCTCCAGTTCCGCTTCGACCACGACGACCTGCGGCTGCGTCAGGTCCGGCTGGTCGCCGCCACCGTGCAGGCCGGCCCGCTGTCCTGCGCCGACGACTCCGCCAGCCGCTTCCACCCCCTGCTGGCCGGGCAGAGCGCCCGCCCTGGCGGCCCGGCGGGCACCGACCCGTACGCGCCCGGCGCCCCGGCGCCCCTGTGCGGCGCCCTGTCGCCCGACGCCCAGCCGAAGGTGTGAGGTCGCTTCGGCGCTTCAGCGCTTCGGGGGAGCTGAGACGGGCACGCGCGTCGAGAACGTATGAGCTGCGGACTGGGACGCGCGCCGAAAAGGTCGATGTCGGGGACTGGGACGCGTTGACGGTCGCCCGTCCGGGACGCATGCCGACGGCGTGCACGGCGGGTACCGGAGCGCGCCGACGGCGGGCACCTAGGGGACTGGGACGCGCGCCCACGGCGGGCACCTAGGGAACTGGTATGCGCGCCCACGGCGGGCACGTCGGGGATTGGGATGCGCGCCCACGGCGGGCACCTAGGGGACTGGGATGCGCCTACGGCGGGCACCTCGGGGACCGAGACGCGCGCTGACGGCGTGCGAGCCGGGGCTCGCGGGTCGGGGGAGAAGCGTGAGGCCGTCGTGCGGTCAGCGGTGGTCGCGGGGCGGCTCGTCGCGGGGACCGGCGGTTCCCGGGCCGTCCGTCCCTGAGCTGCCGCTCCCCTCGCCGTCGTGTCCCGGGCGGCCGTCCGCCGGGTGACCGCCCGCCGGGTCGCTCGGACCCGGGCCGCCTGTACCCGCGCCGCTCGTACCCGAGCTGTCCCTACCGGGGTCGCCCTTGGCCGGACCGCCCGACTTCGGGCTGCCTGCCCCGGGGGTGCCGGAACCCGGGCTGCCTGCCCCCGGGGTGCCGGAACCCGGGTCGCCTGCCCCCGGCCCGCCGGAACCCGGCCCGCCGTCTGTCGGGTCCTCCGACGGCCCAGGCGGGCCGTCGGCCGGGCCGCCGGAACCCTTCGTCGGGCCGGCCTGCGCGCCGTCCCTGGACGCGCCCGGCCCCGCGAAGCCGCTGAAGCCGCGCCGGACCCGGTCGCCCAGGCCGCCGGCCCCGCCCGCGAGGTCGCTGACCAGCTTCATCAGCGGGTCCTTGGAGTCCTTCACCTGACCGGCGTAGTGCGCCGCCGACTCGCGGAAGGAGTCGCCGACCGAGGCGCCCTGGTCCTCGGCGCGCCGCGGATAGTGGCCGTCGACGATCCGCTGGTAGTCGCGGGAGGCCGCCCACTTGTTCAGCTCCGCGGCCCGCACGGTCGCGAACGGGTGCGTGCGCGGGAGCACGTTGAGGATCTTCAGCACGGAGTCGCGCAGGTCGCCGGACTTCTCGTACTCCTCGGCCTGCTCCAGGAACGCGTCCACGTTCATCTCGTGCAGATGGTTGCCGCCCGCCAGCTTCATCAGGCCGCGCAGCGAGGCGTGCACGTCCTGGCCGACCAGCAGGCCCGCCCGGTCCGCCGACAGCTCCGACGTGCGGAACCACTCGCGCAGGGCCGTGAGGATCGCCGTGATCGCCAGGTTGCCGAGCGGGATCCAGGCCACCCGCATGGCCAGGCTGGTCAGGAACAGCAGGATCGTGCGGTACACCGCGTGGCCGGACAGAGCGTGCCCCGCCTCGTGGCCGACGACCGCCCGCATCTCCTCCTCGTCCAGCAGCTCGACCAGGCCGGTGGTCAGCACGATGATCGGCTCGTCCAGGCCGATGCACATCGCGTTCGGCTGCGGGTCCTGGGTGACGTACATCGGCGGGACCTGCTCCAGGTCCAGGATGGAGCAGGCGTCCCGCAGCATGTCGTACAGGTGCGGGAACTGCCGGTCGCCGACGCGCACCGAGTCGGACAGGAACAGCAGCCGCAGGCTGCGCTCCGGCAGCAGACCGCTGAGCACCTTGAACACCGTGTCGAAGCCGCTCAGCCTGCGCAGCGCGACCAGGGCCGAGCGGTCGGCCGGGTGCTCGTAGGCGCGCGAGGAGATCTCAGGGAAGCGCCTGCGCCGCCGGCCCGGCACACGCTCGTGTCCCTGCCGCCCGCGGCCGTCGTCGTCGGTCATGTGATCCCCCATGCGTCGGTGATGCCCGAAGTGCCCCCGCTGCGGAAGCCAGCCTAGGCGGCGCTACCGTGGACGGGCAGAACAGCGAAGGAGTCCGTCCATGGAGCACCACATCGCCGCCGTCCGGCTCGCCCAGGCCCTCGCCGCCACCGCACCGCGCCAGGGATCGGGTGACCTGCTACGGGTCGTGCTGGTCGTCATGGTCCTGGGCTGCGTCCTCACCGGCTGGTTCCTGCTGCGCGGCTACAAGCGGAACGACGACTGAGCCGGCCGGAAGGTTCCCGGCGCCGCGGCGGCCCCCGCGCGACAGCGGAGTCGACGTGAGGCCCGCCACCGCGGACGCTTACGATGAGCGGGCATCTTTATCCCGCCCACACCCGGATAGGTCTGCCGAAGATGAGCTTCCACAGCGCCGCTGCCCCCTTGGTCAACCTCGCCGAGGCCCAGGGCGGCCACCACGAGAGCCTGAACCCCGCGGTGACGGGCGGGTCCGCGTTCGTCATCCTGCTGCTCCTGCTCTGGGTCACCACGCGTTTCAACCGCGACCGCTGAGCCGCGCCGGGGCCGTCCGCCGGGCCTGCGCCGCAGGCCCCGGCGCCCTGTGCGCCGATCTCGCCCACGGCGCCCCCAGGCCGGGCCGGTAGGGTCTGCACGCATGGGAGAGCAGCACATGCCGACCGGCCTGGAGACTGACACGGTGAACCACCCCGGCTACCGGCCCGCCCCGTCGGGCAGGCGCCGCCTGGGCGTCATGGGCGGGACGTTCGACCCGGTCCACCACGGGCACCTCGTGGCGGCCAGCGAGGTCGCCGCGCAGTTCCGGCTGGACGAGGTGGTGTTCGTCCCCACCGGCCAGCCCTGGCAGAAGAGCGACCGCGCCGTCTCCCCGGCCGAGGACCGCTATCTGATGACGGTCATCGCGACCGCCGAGAACCCGCAGTTCTCCGTCAGCCGCATCGACGTCGACCGCGGCGGCCCCACCTACACCGGGGACACCCTGCGCGACCTGCGCACCCTCAACCCCGACACGGACCTGTTCTTCATCACCGGCGCCGACGCGCTCGCCCAGATCCTCACCTGGCGGGACCCGGAGGAGCTGTTCGCCCTCGCGCACTTCATCGGCGTCACCCGGCCGGGTCACCACCTCACCGACGCCGGGCTCCCCGAGGGCGGCGTCTCGCTGGTCGAGGTCCCCGCACTGGCCATCTCCTCCACGGACTGCCGGGCGAGAGTCGCCAAGGGCGACCCCATCTGGTACATGGTCCCGGACGGAGTCGTGCGGTACATCGCCAAGCGCGAGCTGTACCGCGGCGAGTGAGCCGAGAGGGGGCACCGGTGAACGACCGATACGACGCCGGCTACACCGGCGACGGGGCCTACGGGGCTGACCGGGCAGGCCAGGCGCGGCAGCCAGACCAGCCCGACCAGCCCGATCAGTACGAGATCGCCGGCTACGACGAGTACGGCCGGCCCGTGTACCGGCGGATACCGGCCCCGCAGCAGCAGCAGCCGCCGCAGCAGCCCTACGGCGGCTACGGCGAGCAGGGCCGCCCGGACCAGCAGGGCTACGGCTACGACCCGTACGCGTCGGGCGGCCGGCCGCAGCCCCCTGCGCCCGGCTACGGCGGTCCCACGGCCGCCGGGCAGCCCCCGGCCCCCTACGGGTCCTACGACCCCTACGGGTCCGCCGAGCAGCCGCACGGCGGCCCGGACGGCGGCGCCTACGCCCCTTACGGCCCCGGCCCCGCCGCCGCGCCCTACGACCCCTACGGGGCCGCTCCCGGCCCCGCGCCCGCGTCGTACGACCCCTACGGCCAGGCGGCGACCAGCGGCCAGCAGCCCCGGACCGCCGAGCACACCGCGTACATCCCGCAGCAGACCGGCCCCGAAGACGCCGGCGACGCCGGACACGCGGCGCACGCGGCGGACCGTTCCGAGCAGGACGGCGCCGACTACGGCACCGAGCAGTTCGCCTTCGTGGAGGAGCCCAGCGACGACTCCGAGGACGTCATCGACTGGCTGAAGTTCACCGAGAACCGCACCGAGCGCCGCGAGGAGGCCCGGCGCCGCGCCCGCAGCCGGATCGTCTCCCTGGCCGTGGTCCTGGCCCTGGTCGCGGCCGGCGGCGCCGGCTACCTCTGGTACGCCGGAAAGCTGCCCGGGGTGTCGTCCTCCGGCGGCGGCGCAGCGACCTCCGCCGCCGCGGGCGCCCAGAAGCGGGACGTGATCGTCGTCCACCTGCACGACACGGCCAAGGGCGGCACCTCCACGGCGCTGCTCGTCGACAACACCACCGCCAAGCGGGGCGCCGCCGTCCTGCTGCCCAACTCCCTCGCCCTGTCCGACGACGACGGCGCCACGACGACGCTCGCCAAGTCGGTGCAGGACGACGGCTCCTCCGGCACCCGCGACCAGCTCGACACCGTCCTCGGCACCGACATCCAGGGCACCTGGCGCCTGGACACCCCCTACCTCCAGAACCTCGTCGACCTGGTGGGGAACATCGACGTCGACACCGACGCCGACGTGCCCGACCCGGACACGAAGAACACGAAGAACACGAAGAACACGAAGAAGAATGCCGCCGGCCCGCTCGTGCACAAGGGCGCGCAGCAGACCCTCAGCGGCCGGATGGCCGTCGCCTACGCCACCTACCGGGCCCCCGGCGAGTCCGTGAACGCCCAGCTCGAACGGTTCGGCCAGGTGATGCAGGGCGTGCTGCGCAAGATCTCCTCCGACCCCTCCTCGGCGACCACGACGGTGCAGACGCTGGCCCAGATCCTCGACCCCTCGCTCACCGACCGGGACCTCGGCGCCTTCCTCGCCAAGCTCGCCGACCTCGCCAAGGGCGGCGACTGCAAGACGGACCTGCTGCCCGTCGGCGCCGACGGCACGCTGAGCGCGCGCACTGGCCAGAGCGTGGTCAAGGAGGTGCTGGGCGGGACTGCCAAGAGCCCCGGCAGGGGATCGGCCGTGCGCGTCTCCGTCCAGAACGCGTCCGGGACCAAGGAGGACGCCGAGAAGGCCCGCGTCGCGCTGCTGGGCGGCGGATTCACCTTCCTGGAGGCCGGTGCGACGAACGCCGTCCAGTCGGCGTCCAAGGTCGTCTACGCCGACCCCGGGGACAAGGCGAACGCCGCCGAGGTCGCCAGGACCCTGGGCCTGCCCGCGTCCGCCGCGGCGAAGGGCGCGGTCGGGCCCGGCGCCGACGTCTCGGTCGTCCTCGGCCGCGACTACCGGCCCTCCCCGGCCCGGTGACACCGCCGTCACGTGGGACGCCCCCCGCGGTCCGTGAGATCCTGGGGGTCCAGTGACCGCCTACGGAAAGCTCCGCAGTGACCGCAACCGACCGTTCCCTTGAGCTCGTCAACGCCGCAGCCCAGGCTGCTGCCGACAAGCTCGCGCACGACATCATCGCCTACGACGTCAGCGACGTGCTGTCCATCACGGACGCCTTCGTGCTGGCGTCCGCGCCCAACGACCGCCAGGTCAAGTCGATCGTCGACGAGATCGAGGAGCGCCTCCTCAAGGACCTCGGCGTCAAGCCGGTGCGCCGCGAGGGCGACCGCGAGGCCCGCTGGGTGCTGCTCGACTACGTCGACATCGTGGTCCACGTCCAGCACAGCGAGGAGCGCGTCTTCTACGCCCTGGAGCGGCTGTGGAAGGACTGCCCCGAGATCGAGCTGCCCGACGACGCCCGCGCCACCCGGGGCAAGGCCGAGGAGCACGCCAAGACGCAGGCCGGCGGCGAGCCGGCCGAGCCGGACGGTGGGTGGCGGTGAGCCCCGCCGGTGAGGCGGTCGGCGCGGCGCCCGGCAGGGGCCGCCGCGTCATCCTGTGGCGGCACGGGCAGACGTCCTGGAACGTGGAGCGCCGTTTCCAGGGCTCCACGGACGTCGAGCTGACCGAGACCGGCGTCGCCCAGGCGCGTCGCGCCGCCCGGCTGCTGGCCTCCCTCGGACCCGACGCCATCGTCTCCTCGGACCTGACGCGCGCCGCGCGGACGGCCGAGGAGCTGGCCGCCCTCACCGGCCTGGAAGTCGTCGCCGACGAGGCCCTGCGCGAGACCTACGCGGGCGCCTGGCAGGGCCTGACGCACACGGAGATCATCGAGCGGCACGGCGGGGAGTACGCCGCCTGGAAGCGCGGCGAGCCGGTGCGCCGCGGCGGCGGCGAGCTGGAGACCGAGGTCGCCGACCGCGCCGCCCCGGTGGTGCTGGGGCACGTGGAGAAGCTGCCCGAGAACGGCACGCTCGTGGTGGTCAGCCACGGCGGCACCATCCGCACCACCATCGGGCGCCTGCTCGGCCTGGAGGCGCACCACTGGGAGAGCCTGGGCGGCCTGTCCAACTGCTGCTGGTCCGTCCTCGGCGAGGGCGCCCGCGGCTGGCGCCTGCTGGAGCACAACGCGGGCACCCTGCCCGAGCCCGTCCTCGGCGACGACGACTGATCCGCGGGGCGCCGCCCCGCCGGCGGCCAGGCGCGGCCCCGTCACTGCCCTGGCGCGGCGCCGACAGCCGCGCGGTCCGCGGATTTCACTTTCCGGCAGGTCACAGGCTAAAGTTCTTCTTGTTCGCCCCGCCCAGCGGGACGTAACGCCAAGTGGCCGCGCCACACTGCACAAGGGGCTATAGCTCAGTTGGTAGAGCGCCTGCATGGCATGCAGGAGGTCAGGAGTTCAATTCTCCTTAGCTCCACGGGTCGGCACTCTGTCGAGTCGAGTCGCCCAAGACCGGTGATGAGAATCCCGTCCCCCTCGGGGGGCGGGATTCTCCGCGTTGCGCTCCAGGCTCCCCGCCGCACGGCCTTCTCCCGCGGCCGGACTGGTACCGAGACGTCGCTGACCGCATCGGCCCGGCCGTGGCAGAATCAGACGGCCGGAAGGGGGCGCGCCCGACGGGAGGGAGTCGCGATGCCTGCCAGCATCCTCGAGGAGGGCGGTCGCCTCCTCGGTGCGGCATGGACAGGAGTCACCGTCACCCGCCTCGTCCGCCCCTCCCGCGGCGCCCTGCGCGCCGCCCGCCCGCTCGGCGACGACGGCGGGGCCTCGTACGCGTGCACGGCCTGCGGCCGCAGGAGCTGATCGATGGGCGCCCACAGGCGGAAGTGCGACTGGTGCGGCAGCGGTACGCCGATCGTCCGTGACATGGAACCGGTCAACCCGGACTACCAGTACTGGTGCGAGGAGTGCGCGCGGGCGCTCATCATCAAGGGCGACCCGATCGAGACGTACCGCGAGCTGGAGGGCGAGCCGATCTACGGGCGGCTTCTGGAGGAGCACTGCACCTTGAAGCGGTTCTACTCGTTCGTGACGGCGTGAGAGCGCGTCGGCGTGAGGGCACGACGCTGCGGGGGCGCGACGGTGTGACGGCGGGTTAATTCCGGTCACATCGGGCGTAAGGGAAACCGATTTGGTGGACCACCCCCTGGACCGTGTAATGTTGGCATCGCCGCCGGGGGAACCGGGCGGAACCAGTCCACTTGCGGCGTCGCCGCACGGCGACATGGGGCTATAGCTCAGTTGGTAGAGCGCCTGCATGGCATGCAGGAGGTCAGGAGTTCAATTCTCCTTAGCTCCACAGCGATCGAAGGCGGGTCATCCGAACGGATGGCCCGCCTTCGACGTGTTTCGACGTATGCGGTGGTCGCGCGCCCGCGCGCGTGCGCGTCTATGTGCCTGTGTGCGGCGGCTGTGCGTGCGGCGCCGGCGCGGGCCGCCCCTCGTGTGGAGGCGGCCCGCCGGGCGGTTCAGCGGCCCAGGGCGCGGCGTCCGCGTCCCTGGGAGAGCACCGGGAGGTTGCGCGACGGGGCCTGTGTCCCCGCGTCCTCCTCAAGGCGCAGGGCCAGCGCGGGACAGCGGCGCACCGCGCGCAGCGCCTTGGCCTCGGCGTAGCGCGGCACCTGCGCCTGGGCGACGGTCGGGAAGCCGTCGGCGCCCAGTTCGAACACCTCGGGGAGGATGTCCGCGCACAGGCCGTGCCCGCGGCACAGGGTCCAGTCGACGTGGATCTTCTGGCGGCTGGGACCGTTCTCCCCGGCCGCGCCGCCGCCGGGGACGCCTGTGGGGGCCCAGCCCCCCTCGAAGAGCGGCAGCACGCCTTCCACCGGGCGGCCGCAGCCGTTGCCGAGCACATGGGCGGCCAGGTCGTCGGTGAACGCCTTGACGGTGGACTCCAGGAACATCGCCGAGCCGTCCGGATGCGAGCACGCGCCGCGCCGCTTGACGTTCGAGGCGACCTGTTTGAGCGCTTCCAGCGCGGCCGGTCCGCCGCCGTTCAGGATGTCCTCCAGGCCGCGGGCGGCGGCGGGCAGCCCGAGGTAGCACGGTCCGCACTGACCGGCGCTCTCCTCGGCCAGCCACTTCGCCACCTGGAGCGACTCGCCCAGCGGGCAGGTGTTCTGACTGATCGGCAGGATCGCCCCGGCGCCGAGCGAACCGCCCACCGCGTCTAGGGAGTTACGGGAGACGATCGCCTCGTCGAGGGTCGCCGCGTCGATCCACTTGCCGTGGTAGCCGCCGGTCAGCACGCCCTGCGGCGCGGGCGGCGCCCCGGCCAACTGGAGGACGTAGCGCAGCGGCACGCCGGTGGGGACCTCGATCACCATGGGGCGGGCGACGGCGCCGGAGACCGTCAGCATGACGGTGCCCGGCTCGTCGTAGAGGCCGGTGTTGCCGTAGCGCTCGGGGCCGATGCGGGCGGCGATGGCGAGCTGGGCGAAGGTCTCGGCGTTGGACAGCAGGGTGGGCGCTCCGCCCACGCCGCTCTCCGAGGCGCTGATCTTGCGGCCGGTCGGGATCGCCGGGCCGCCGTCGATGGACCGCACCAGCGAGGCCGCCGCGCCGGTGACCATGCGCACGGGGTTGCGCTGCACGCGCGCCCGCAGCGCCGATCGGCGGCCGTTGGTCAGCCCCCGTTCGGCCAGCGCGGCTTCCATGGAGCGCTGGGTGGACTCCCGGGTGACCCCCACCACGAGCGTGCGGGCGCCCAGGGCCTCGGCGCACAGCAGCGCGCCGTCCAGGATGAGGTGCGGTGCGCGGTTGATGAGCACCGTGTCCTTGCGGCTGGCCGGCTCGTCCTCGCTGCCGTTGACGACGACGACCGGCCGGACGCCGCGGCGGATCGCCGACTCGGCGACCGCCCGCAGCTTCTTGTGGAAGGGGAAGCCCGCGCCGCCGCGGCCCCTGAGATTGATGGCCTCGGCGAGCTGCGCGAGCCGCTCGCCGCCCAGCGGTTCGAGCGGCCCGTGCACTTTCAGGTGCATGGGCAGGTCGAGTCGTTCGACAAGGTCGAAGCCCGAAGTGAGCTGCGGGAGTCCGACGACGCGGACTTCCGGAACGTCGGGCAGGGCCTCGTTCAACTATGGCCTCCGGAAGGCGTGTTCCAAGATTCGCCCGTCCCCGGCGCGTCGAAGGACGCGCCGGGGTGTGGTGCATTGGCAGGACCGCTCAGGTACGTGTCGTTCGCGTGGTACGTGCCGGAGCGGGGATTCGTCTCACCGGTGTCGTGCACATCACGTCCGCGGTAGCCGTTCGCGCCCGGATTGCCGTAGACCGGGATGGTGTATCCCGTGTCGTTCAGCGGGTCGTAGGCGGACGGGGGCGCTTCGCCGACCGGCGGCGGGGAGGGGATCGGCCAGCCGCCGCCGTCCGCGGCGGCGGCCTGGAGGTCGAACGGCAGGTCCATGCGGGCGGTCGGGTCGCCCGTCCCGTAGAGCTGCTGCGAGGGCGGGAGGGAGACGGCGCGGTAGGCGGCCGCGACGCCGGCGGCCGGGTCGGGCGCGGGCGCGTCGTAGTGCGGCGCGTAGGGCGCGTCGTACGAGGGGGAGGGCGCCTCGTACGGCGGGAAGGGCGAGTCGGAGGCCGGGGGGTGCGCCTGGTAGGCCGAGGAAGGCGTGCCGAACGCGGGGGCGGCCGTGTCGTAGAGCGGGGAGGGCATGCCGAACGGCGGGGAGGGCGCCTCGTACAGCGCGGAGGAGGGGGACGGCACGCGCGGCAGCGGGCCGGTGGCGTCGGGGCGGCCGTTCCGTTCGGACCGTGTGCGCTCGTAGCCCGGCAGCGCGGAGGCGCTCGCGCGGGAGCGGCTCGCGGTCAGGTCGTCCAGGTCCCGGCGGTCGCCGCCGTCGAATAGCGTCGTCAGCCGGTCGGCGACCCTGCGCTTGACCGGGCGCGGCGCCGCGCGCAGGGCGAGCGCGCCCATGACGCCGAGCAGGGACAGGCTGTAGAGGATCACGAAGACCGGCTTGGCCTGGCGGCCCGCGTACAGGCCGTGGACCAGGGCCGCGCACCAGGCCGGGTAGGCCAGCATGTGCATCGCCCGCCAGCGCGCGGCGACCGGGGCGGGGGTGGCGAAGTTGCTGCGCAGCGCGCCGGTGATGCCCACGAAGACCATCAGCAGGCCGGCCAGCGAGCCGAGGCCGATCAGGCCGGCGCTTCCGGAGACGCCGAGCGAGAAGGGCACCAGCGCCCCGATGAGCTGCGTGTGGTCCAGCGCGATCTTGACGGTGATGTGCAGCAGGAGGAAGGCGATCGAGGCCACCGCGGTGATCCGGTGGACGCCCTGGCCCACGATCCGCTGGCGGGTGTTGAGGAAGATCCGGTCCTGGGCGACCAGGCCCCAGATCACCGAGGCGCTGAGGGAGACCAGCGAGAGGACGCCCGCGCCGAAGTTCAGGAACTCGCGGAACTGGCTGCCTCCCACCAGTACGACCAGGGGTATCAGAAGCAGGACGACAGCGGACGCCGCCCCGTAGGCCGACCGGCCCGGTTTGGGGAGCGAGCTGTTGCTGCGACGAGGGTTCATGGGGGCGACTCCGAGCGGTTCGGGTGAGCGGTCCCGTGGACGCACTCTAAGTGGCTCTCAAACCGCTGAGTACGCCTTTCGAGTTATTCCTTTGTTATCTGGGTGACGTCCGGGGCGGGAGTTGTCCGGATAGCGTCCCTTACGCCGGGTAATTGTCGCGCGTCAATCCGTCCTGCCGCTTTTCCGCGCCTCCTCAAGCGGAGGGATGCTTTCCGTTTCGGGGCGGCGGCTTCCCGTCCGGGCGGGCGGCGGCGCCGTGCCGGGTGGTGGCGCCCTGCCGGGCGGCGAGGGGCCTGCCGGGCCGCCAGGGGCCTGCCGGGGGGAGGGCCTGCCAGGCGGGGAGGGGCGGCCGGGGGACGCTCCGTCGCCTCCCGCTCGACGGCTGCGGTACCCTGACGCCATGCGTGCCGTACGCCTTCTGCTTAGCGAGCCGCGCTGATCAGTCCCGACCGCCGGCCAATCGGACGGTCGGAACCGGCGCGGCGTCCCCTCCTGTGCGAGGGGATTTTTCATTTCCGGAAAGTCGCAGCCGCGGGCAGAGACGATCGATGGAGCTTTGAGGATCATGAGCGAGACGAACCCCGCCGCCCCCGCCGCCGCGTCGGCGGAGGCTGCGCCGCACCGCTACACGGCCGCCGTCGCGGCCGAGATCGAGGCACGCTGGCAGGACGTATGGGACGCCGAGGGCGTCTACGCCGCGCCCAACCCCGAGGGCGACCTGGCGGGCGACCCCGAACTGGTCGCCCGGCCCAAGAAGTTCATCATGGACATGTTCCCGTACCCGTCCGGTGCGGGCCTGCACGTCGGCCACCCCCTGGGCTACATCGCCACCGACGTACACGCCAGGTTCCAGCGGATGACCGGGCACAACGTGCTGCACACCCTGGGCTTCGACGCCTTCGGCCTGCCCGCCGAGCAGTACGCCGTGCAGACCGGCACGCACCCGCGCGTGTCCACCGAGGCCAACATCGCGAACATGAGGGCCCAGCTCCGCCGGCTGGGCCTCGGCCACGACAAGCGCCGCTCGTTCGCCACGATCGACCCGGAGTACTACAAGTGGACCCAGTGGATCTTCTTGCAGATCTTCGACTCCTGGTACGACGCCGAGGCGGGCAAGGCCCGGCCGATCTCCGAGCTGATCGCCCAGTTCGAGTCGGGTGAGCGCGCCGTGCCGGGCGCCGACGGCCGTACGCGCGCGTGGAGCGCGCTGACCGCCGCCGAGCGCGCCGCCGTCCTGAGCGAGTTCCGCCTGGCCTACGCCTCCGACGCGCCCGTCAACTGGTGCCCCGGCCTGGGCACGGTGCTGGCCAACGAGGAGGTCACCGCCGACGGCCGCTCCGAGCGCGGCAACTTCCCGGTCTTCAAGTCCAAGCTGCGCCAGTGGAACATGCGCATCACCGCCTACGCCGACCGTCTGCTGTCGGACCTGGACGGCCTGGACTGGCCCGACGCCATCAAACTCCAGCAGCGCAACTGGATCGGCCGCTCGGAGGGCGCCCGCGTCGACTTCCCGATCGACGGCGAGCACATCACGGTCTTCACCACGCGCCCCGACACCCTGTTCGGCGCGACCTACATGGTGCTGGCGCCCGAGCACCCGCTGGTGGACGAGTTCACCCCGGACACCTGGCCGGAGGGCGCCCACGCGGTGTGGACCGGCGGCCACGCCTCGCCCGCCGAGGCCGTCGCCGCCTACCGCGCGCAGGCCGCCGCCAAGTCCGACGTCGAGCGCCAGGCCGAGGCCAAGGACAAGACCGGCGTCTTCACCGGCGCGTTCGCCGCCAACCCGGTCAACGGCGAGAAGGTCCCCGTCTTCATCGCGGACTACGTGCTGATGGGCTACGGCACCGGCGCCATCATGGCCGTCCCGGCGCACGACAGCCGCGACTTCGCCTTCGCCCGCGCCTTCGAACTGCCCATGCGCTGCGTGGTCGAGCCGAGCGACGGCCGCGGCCTCGACCCGGCCGCCTGGGACGACGCCTTCGCCTCCCACGACGCGACGATCGTCAACTCCTGCGGCGACGACGTGGAGCTGGACGGCCTGGGCGTCGCCGACGCCAAGGCGCGCGTCACCGACTGGCTGGAGCGCCGGGGCCTCGGCGAGGGCACCGTCAACTTCCGGCTGCGCGACTGGCTGTTCAGCCGCCAGCGCTACTGGGGCGAGCCCTTCCCGATCGTCTACGACGAGGACGGCGCCGCCCACGCGCTGCCCGAGTCGATGCTGCCGCTGGAGCTGCCCGAGGTCGAGGACTACTCCCCGCGCACCTTCGACCCCGACGACGCGGACACCCGGCCCGAGACGCCCCTGTCGCGCAACGAGGACTGGGTGAACGTCACCCTGGACCTGGGCGACGGACGCGGCCCGCGCCGGTACCGCCGCGAGACCAACACCATGCCCAACTGGGCCGGTTCCTGCTGGTACGAGTTCCGCTACCTGGACCCGCACAACGACCGGCGGATGGTCGACCCGGAGATCGAGCGGTACTGGATGGGCCCCCGCGCGGGCCGCCCGCACGGCGGCGTCGACCTGTACGTCGGCGGCGCCGAGCACGCCGTGCTGCACCTGCTGTACGCCCGCTTCTGGTCCAAGGTCCTGTACGACCTGGGCCACGTCTCCTCCGCGGAGCCGTTCCACAAGCTGTTCAACCAGGGCATGATCCAGGCGTACGTCTACCGCGACAGCCGCGGCATCGCGGTGCCCGCCGCCGAGGTGGAGGAGCGCGACGGCGCCTACTTCTACCAGGGCGAGCAGGTCTCCCGGCTGCTGGGCAAGATGGGCAAGTCGCTGCGCAACGCGGTCACCCCGGACGAGATCTGCGCCGAGTACGGCGCCGACACGCTGCGGCTGTACGAGATGGCGATGGGCCCGCTGGACGTGTCCCGGCCGTGGGACACGCGTGCGGTGGTCGGCCAGTTCCGGCTGCTCCAGCGGCTGTGGCGCAACATCGTCGACGAGGGCGCCGGCGAGGTCACCGTCTCCGACGCCGCGCCCGACGAGGAGACCCTGCGCGCCCTGCACAAGGCGATCGACGGCGTCCGCCAGGACCTGGAGGGCCTGCGCTTCAACACCGCCATCGCCAAGGTCACCGAGCTGAACAACCACCTCACCAAGACGGGCGGAGCGGTGCCGCGCTCGGTCGCCGAGCCGCTGGTGCTGATGATCGCGCCGCTGGCCCCGCACATCGCCGAGGAGCTGTGGCACAAGCTGGGTCACACCGACTCCGTCGTCCACCGGGACTTCCCCGCGGCCGACCCGGCGTACCTGGTGGACGAGACGGTGACCTGCGTCGTCCAGATCAAGGGCAAGGTCAAGGCACGCCTGGAGGTGTCGCCGTCGATCTCCGAGGAGGACTTGGAGAAGACCGCGCTGGCGGACGAGAGGGTCGTCGCGGCGCTGGACGGCGCGAGCATCCGCAAGGTCGTCGTCCGGGCCCCGAAGCTGGTCAACATCGTCCCGGCGTGAGGTGACGGGGGCCGCGGCGGGGCGGCGGGCGCCTCCGCCGGTGTGGGCCCCGCTCCCGGTGCGGCCGCCTCCGCCGGTCCGGCTGCCTCCGCCCGTGCGGCCGCCTCCGGGTAGTCCCTTACGGGCAGGTTCGGGGTTCTGGTGGAACCTCGGGCCTGCCCGCTGCGTTTACCGTTGAAGAGCGGCGCGGCTGCGTGCCGCCCGAGCCGAGGAGGAGCGCCGTGGAAGCACTCGTCACCGTCTTCGCCGTGCTCTTCCTGCTCTGCCTGGCCGTCGGCGCCTATGCGGCGGTCAAGGCCGTCGGCGCCGCCAAGCGCGGGGTGGACCGCACCATCGGCCAGGCCCGCCGCGCTGTGGAGGACCACGCCCTACGGGCCAAGTCCTTCGCCCCGCCCGGCCCCGGCCGCGAGCTGGCCTCGCTGCGGCTCACCCTGCGCACCTCCATGCGTGCCACCCAGGACGCTCTGTACGCGGGCGCCGCCGAGGACGAGTCGCTGAAGGAGTCCATCGCCCTGTTCGAGCGCCTCAGCGCCTACGGGCGGGAACTCGACGCGGAACTGCGGCGCCTGGAGAGCGAGCCGGACCGCGCCACGCTCGCCCAGCAGATCCCGGCGCTGCGCGAGCGGACCCAGCGCGTCACACGGTCGGCCGACTCGCTGCGCTGGGCCGCCCGCGACCGCGCCCGCCGTTTCGCGGAGGACGACCTGGACGAGCTGAGCGCCCAGATCGACGTCGAGGCCGGCGCCCTGCGCCACTGGACCAGGCCGGCGCCCCCGGCCGCGGCGTCCCCGTCCTGGCCCGAGCCCGCCCCCGCCGACGAAGACGGACAGGGCATGCAGGAGCCCCCGCTGCCCACGCACGGATCGGCGACGGTCCAGCAGCCCGCCATCACGCCGCCCGCGCCCCGCTCCGTGTTCTCCTGGCAGAAGAAGCCCCGCCCCGAGAGCACCACGTGATCGGGTCACCGGACCACCCGGTCAGAGGGGCTGGGCTGCCGCGCGGACGCTACGGCAGGTAACCTCCAGCTCATGTCCCGCCATGTCGCGATCGTCACCGATTCAACGGCCTACCTGCCGCCGCGGACGATGGAGCGCCACGGCATCACCGCGGTCCCCCTGACCGTCGTCCTCGGCGACCAGGCGCTGGAGGAGGGCACCGAGATCTCCACGCGGTCCCTCGCCCAGGCCCTCCAGAAGCGCCGGTCCGTCACCACCTCCCGCCCCAGTCCGGAGGTCTTCGCCGAGACCTACCGCGCGGCCGCCCGGTCCGGCGCGACCGGCATCGTCTCCCTGCACCTGTCCGCGGAGCTGTCGGGCACCTACGACGCGGCGGTGCTCGCGGCGCGCGAGGCCCCGGTGCCGGTGCGCGTGGTGGACACGGGGATGGTGGCGATGGCGCTCGGCTTCTGCGCGCTCGCCGCGGCCCGCGCGACCGAGAACGGCGGCTCCGTGGACGACGCCGTCACCGCCGCGGAGAAGCGCGCCGGGGACACCTCCGCCCACTTCTACGTCGACACGCTCGACTACCTGCGCCGAGGCGGCCGGATCGGCGCCGCGCAGGCGCTGCTCGGCTCCGCGCTCGCCGTGAAGCCGCTGCTCCAGCTCCAGGACGGCCGTATCGAACTCCTGGAGAAGGTGCGGACGGCGTCGAAGGCGATCGCCCGTCTGGAGGAGATCGCCGCCGAACGTGCGGGCGGCGAGGGCATCGACATCGCCGTCCACCATCTCGCCGCCCCCGAGCGGGCGTCCGCCCTCGCGGACCGGCTGCGGGCGCGCGTGTCCGGACTGGCCGACCTGCATGTGAGCGAGGTGGGGGCGGTGATCGGCGCTCACACCGGTCCTGGGCTGCTGGGGGTCGTGGTCTCACCGCGGTGAGCGGTGTGGGGGTGTGGGTGTGGGGGTGTGGGTGCGGGGCGCGTTGGCCGGGGGGCGCGCATTGTGGGTCGTGGGTCGCGTGGCTCGCGTGGCTTCTGTGGGGGTCCACGGCGGTGGCGGCGGTGCCTGGGCGTGGCGAGCGAGCGGGCGGCCTTCGGTGAAGGCGAGTGGGTTCCGGCGTAGGCGGCGGGCCGACCTCCGGCAGGGGGCTGGGCGCGGCAGGGGGCTGGGCGGGGTCCGGGAGGGGGCTGGGCGATCTCCGGCAATGACGCGCGTGGGTGACGGACTTATCCACAACTGGGCGGTTATCCCCGGGAATCCAGCAAGATCATCGCGGATGTGCCTCGTTGGCCCAAGCTCCTCGCATGGCACTTCGCGCACAGTCACGCACCGCTACGGCGACCAGTGGTCCGGGTCGCGGCCCCGGCTCCGACGGTCGCCACCGGCACCGTCGCCCCGGCCCACCCACACGTCGCGGACATCGGCGGCCGCCCGCACCGGCCGCCGAGGAACTTCGCCGCCGCGCGCACGCGCTGTTCACCGAACGCCCCATGCCGGTCGGGGAGTCGGGAAGCGGACCGCCGGGGGACACCCCACGGGGCGCCGGGGCGGCTGAGCCGGACCCCGGGAGCCGTCCGCCCGGCCCGCCCGCTCAACGCCCGGCCACCGCCACCGCCCCCGACGTCTCCACGGCCGCCCGCCGCGCTCACGCCGTGGAGCCCGCCGCGCCCCCGGCCGCCTCGGTGCCCTTTGGCGCCGCCGCGCATGACGCGGGGTCGGTCGCGGAGGCCCACGCCGACCGGTTCCTCGCCGCCGATTCGGCCGCCGCTGAAGCGGGGCCGTCCGACTGGCGGGACCGTGCCGTGCTCGCGCTGCGCGAGCGGATGCCCCTGTGGGTGCAGACGCGATGCGAGCTGGAGCGCCGGCATGTGATCGCCCTCGCGGCGGTGTTCGCCCTCGCCGCGATCCTCGCCGTGCAGCACTTCTGGACCGGCCGCACCCAGACGGTCCACGCCCCCGACGTGGTGCGGGCGGCGGCCCCCGCCACCGTGAGCGGAAAGGACCAGGGCGCCCGCCCCGGCGCCCCGGCGTCAGAGACCACCGCCACCGCCACGGCTACGGCCACGGGACCGGCCATCGTCGTGGACGTCGGCGGCAAGGTCCGCCACCCGGGGATCCGCCGCCTGCCGGCCGGGTCACGGGTGGCCGACGCGCTGCGCGCCGCGGGCGGAGCGCGGCCCGGCACGGACCTCGACGGACTCAACCGGGCCCGCTTCCTGGTGGACGGCGAGCAGGTGGTCGTCGGCGGTCCCGCTCCGGTCTCGGCGCCCGCGCCGGGTTCGGGCGCCGGGGGCCCGGCCGGGACCGGCCCGGCGGGCGCCCCGCAGGCGCCGGTCCCGCTGAGCACGGCCACCGCCGAGCAACTGGAGGCGCTGCCCGGCGTCGGACCCGTGCTGGCCCAGCACATCGTCGAGTACCGCACGCAGCACGGAGGCTTCCGCTCGGTGGACGAGCTGCGCCAGGTCAGCGGCATCGGCGACCGCCGCTACGCCGACCTGCGCAGCCTGGTGACGTCATGAGCCGCACGCGCTCCGCCGTGCACGCGGCCGCGGAAAGCCGCCTCGGGGCCGCCCGTCCCCGGCAGGAGGGACCGGCCGACCTGCGCCTGGCGCCTCCCGCGCTCGCCGCCTGGGCGACGGCGGCCGTAGCGGTGACCGCGCCCGCGCGAGGGGTGGCCGTCTTCGCGCTCGCCTGCACCGCCGCGGCCGCCGTCCTCCTGACCGGTCCGCGCTTCCTGACCGGCCTGCGACGCCGAAGCGGTCAGCGGACCGCGGCGCACACGGGAATCGGCGGGCAGGCCGGTTTAGTGGAACCGGGGGAGCAGGGCGGAGCCCACGAACGGAGCGCACTCCGCGAGCAGCGCGGACTCGGCGGATTCGGCGCGACGAGCGGAATCGATGGATCATGCGATCCGGGCGGACTCGGCGGAACTGACAGGTCGCGCGGTCCGAGCGGACCCAGCGGCTCGGGCGGCTCGGGTGGCTCGGGCGGAGGGAGCGAAACTGAACCAGCCGGGCCGCGGGGCCTCAACGCACTCGCCGCACTCGCCGCATCCAGCGGACCCGGCGAGCCCGCCGCACCTGCCGCGCCCAGCGGACCCGCCGAACCGAGCGAGTCCGCCGGGTCTGGCGAACCTACCCAACCGGCCGAAGCGAGCGCACCGCGCGGTCCCCGCGCACCCACCAGTCCCGGCCGACTGCCCGGCTTCCGCTCCCGCGCCTGGTCCCGCGTCTCCGCCGCCGCCGTGCTGCTCGGGGCCGCCGCGGCAGCCGCCTCCGCTGGGTTGCATGGCGCCGATGTGCGGCGGGGCCCGGTGCCCGCCCTGGCGCGGCACTACGCCACGGTGACCGCCGAGGTGGAGCTGACCTCCGACCCGCGGCTCACCCGCCCCCGGGTGAGCGGCGACCACATGGCGCCGGTCTCCGTGCTGGTCGACGCGGAGGTGCGGCGGATCGAACGGGTGGGCCAAGGGAGCGCGGTGGCGACCCGGACGCCGGTGCTCATCCTGGTGGACGGCGGCGCACGGCACTCGCCGTGGCTCGGTCTGCTGCCCTCGACGCGGCTCAGGGTGACCGCGCGGCTGGCGCCTCCGCTGACGAGCGGCGACCGGATCGCGGCGGTGCTGCGGGTCCGTGATCGAGTGGCGCCCGAGGCGGTCGGCGGGCCGTCCGGACCGCAGCGGCTGGCGGGCCGGCTGCGGGCAGGACTGCGGGAGGCGACCGACGGGCTGCCGACGGACGCGAGGGCGCTGCTGCCGGGTCTCGTCGTCGGGGACACCTCGCGGATCACGCCCGAACTGGACCAGGCGTTCAAGGACACGGACCTCGCGCACCTTCTGGCCGTCTCCGGCGGCAACCTCACGATCCTGCTCGCCCTGCTCATCGGGCCGCCCGGCCTGGCCCAACACGTCGAGCGCCGCGGCCTCGCCCCGCGCCTCGGCCTGCCGCTGCGGGCCACGGCTCTGCTGGGCGGCCTGCTCACGCTCGCCTTCGTGGTGGTGTGCCGCCCCGACCCGAGCGTCCTGCGCGCGGCCGTCTGCGGTGCCGTCGTGCTGCTCGCCCTCGCGGCCGGGCGCCGCAGATCGCTCCTCCCCGCCCTGGCGGCGGCCGTCCTGCTGCTGGTCCTCTACGACCCGTGGCTGGCCCGCAGTTACGGCTTCCTGCTCTCGGTGCTGGCCACCGGCGCCCTGCTCACCCTCGCGCCGCGCTGGAGCGAAGCCCTGCGGCGGCGCGGGATGCCCGCCCGCCTGGCCGAGGCGCTGGCGGCGGCAGCGGCGGCGCAGGCCCTGTGCGCACCGGTGGTCGCCGTGCTGTCAGCGCGGGTGAGCCTGGTGGCGGTGCCGTGCAACCTGCTCGCGGAGGTCGCGGTCGTACCCGCCACCGTGCTGGGCTTCGCGGCCTTGGCGAGCGCGCCGGTGGCCATGCCGTTGGCCAAAGCGTTTGCATGGGGCGCGAGTTGGCCCGCGCGGTGGATCGCGGACGTGGCCCGGAGCGGGGCTTCGCTGCCCGGCGGGGGAGTGGACTGGCCGGGCGGCTGGGCGGGGGCGCCGTTGCTGGCTCTGGCCGTCGTGGCGGTGGTCCTGCTGGGCAGGCGGCTGCTGGCACATCCGTGGTGGTGCGGTCTGTGCGGGGCGCTGCTCCTCCTCGTGGTGATGCAGCCGCCGCCGTTGACCCGGGTGATCACGGGATGGCCGCCCCCGGGCTGGCGGTTCGCGATGTGCGACGTGGGGCAGGGCGACGCGACGGTGCTGGCGGCGGGTCCGGGCGCCGGAGTGGTGGTGGACGCCGGGCCCGACCCGAAGCCGGTGGACCGCTGCCTGCGCGCGCTCGGCGTCACCCGGATCCCCCTGCTCGTCCTGACCCACTTCCACGCCGACCACGTGTCCGGGCTGCTCGGCGTCCTGCGGGGGCGGTCGGTGGGGGCGATCGAGACGACGGGCTTCGAGGAACCCGCGGAACAGGCGGCGTTCGTCCGGAGGGAGGCAGCACGGCGGGGCATCCCGCTCACCCGGGCCGTCGCCGGGGAGGAGCGGCGCGTCGGGCAGCTCACCTGGCGGGTGCTGTGGCCCCCGCCGGCGCCCGCTCCGGCGCCGGACGGCCCCAACGACGCCAGCGTGGCGCTGCTCGTCCGCTCCGGCGGACTGCGGCTCCTGCTGCTGGGAGACCTCGAACCGCCGTCCCAGCAGGCGCTGACCCGGTCACCGGAACTGGCCTCGCTGGCCCACGTGGACGTGCTGAAAGTCGCTCATCACGGGTCGGCGTACCAGGATCCGTACCTGATACGGGTGGCGGCCCCGCGGATCGCGCTGATCTCCTGCGGTGCGGGCAACGTGTACGGGCACCCGGCGCCGAGCACCGTCGCCGCGCTGCGGGCCGAGGGCGCGGTGGTGCTCCGCACGGACCGGGACGGCGCGCTCGCGGTCACCGGGTCGGGCCCCGGCCTAGGCGTGACGCGAGACTGAGCGCACGGAAGACACAGAGGGCACAGAGGGCATCGAGGGGACGGAAGGCATCGAGGGCATCGAGGGCACAGAGGGCACAGAGGGCATCGAGGGGACGGAGGACGCTGAGGGCATCGAGGGGATGGAGGGCGCTGAGGGGACGGACGGCATGGACACCGCGCAGACGGACGCCTGTACCTGCGGGACATGTGAGCAGCCCGCGAGATCCCGTCCACCGGAACCGAACCCACATGACCGGGCGGGGACCGACTCGCGGCGACGCGCCAGACCCCGCGTCGAGGTGGACCGGCGCGTCGCGATGGACCGGCGCGTCGCGGTGGACCCGCGCGGCGCCGTCGCCTTCCGTCAGGAGCGCCCCATGGAGCGGTAGGTCCAGCCGGCGGCTCGCCAGGCGGCGGCGTCGAGGACGTTGCGGCCGTCCAGTATGTGACGCTCGGCGACGACGGCGCCCAGTTCGGCCGGATCGAGCTCACGGAACTGAGCCCATTCCGTGAGGTGCAGCACGAGGCGGGCGCCCTCGGCGGCCTCCAGCGGCGAGCGGGCGTAGTCGAGGGCGGGATACGCCTTGCGGGCGTTGTCCATCGCCTTGGGGTCGTACACGGTGACCTGGGCGCCCTGGCGCTGGAGCTGCCCCGCCACATCGAGGGCGGGGGAGTCCCGGATGTCGTCGGAGTCCGGCTTGAAGGAGGCGCCGAGGACGGCCACCCGCAGGCCGCGCAAGGCGCCGCACTGCTCGCGAGCCATCTCGACCATCCGGGACCGACGCCGCGTGTTGATCGAGTCGACCTCGCGCAGGAACGTCAGCGCCTGTCCGACGCCGAGTTCACCGGCCCGCGCCACGAACGCCCGGATGTCCTTCGGCAGACAGCCCCCGCCGAAGCCCAGCCCGGCGTGCAGGAACTTGCCGCCGATCCGCTCGTCGTAGGAGAGAGCCTCGCTGAGCCGGACGACGTCCGCGCCGGCGCTCTCGCACATCTCGGCCATCGCGTTGATGAAGGAGATCTTGGTGGCCAGGAACGAGTTGGCGGCCGTCTTCACGAGTTCGGCGGTGGCGAAGTCGGTCGCCAGGAACGGCACGCCCTCGGCGATCGGCGTGGCGTACACCTCGCGCAGCAGCCGCTCGGCTCGCTCGCTGCGGACACCGGCCACCAGCCGGTCCGGGTGCAGGGTGTCCTGCACCGCGAAGCTCTCGCGCAGGAACTCCGGGTTCCAGGCCAGCTCGGCCGCGGCGCCCGCCGGCGCGGCCGCGGCGATCCGCTCCGCCACCCGGTCAGCGGTGCCGACCGGCACGGTGGACTTGCCGACCACCAGGCAGGGCCGGTCCAGGTGCGGGACCAACGCCTCGACCGCGGCGTCCAGGTGGCGCAGGTCCGCGCTGAACTCACCAGCTAGCTGCGGGGTGTTCACGCACAGGAAGAACAGATCACCGAACCGCCCCGCCTCCTCGTAGGAGGCGGTGAACTTGAGGCGGCCGGTGGAGCCCTCGCCGCCCTCGACATGCTGGAGCAGAAGCGTGTCCAGGCCGGGTTCGTAGAACGGCAGGCGTCCCTGGTTCAGGGAGGCCACCTTTTCGGCGTCGACGTCCACGCCCAGGACCTCGAAACCGAGTTCCGCCATGCAGGCGGCGTGAGTCGCGCCGAGATAGCCGACTCCTATGACGACCACCTTGAGGCGTGCGGAGCCTCTTTGCACGGTCTACTCCTCTGTTGAACTCGTACGACGACGGGAGTGCCGGCCGCCCAGCGCGGGCGCCGGCGGGACATCAGAGCCGCGAGGAGTCCAGCAGCCCGACGCGGTGGGCGAGTTCGGCGATCTCCTCGACGCGGTCCGAGGTGGTGAGGACGGACCGGGTCTGCCCCTCGCTCTGCGACGCCCGGCCCTCCTGCCAGACGACGGCGCCGTCGCGGATCCGGAGCGCCCGTTCCTTGAGCCGCGGACCCTGGACGATGACCGAGAAGGTGTCCGCCTCCGTCTTCACGTAGTGCACCATCTCGTCGTCGATCGCGTAGGAGCTCCCCGCCCCCTCGGTCCGGACGACGGAAGGGCGCGGCAGCGAACCGCCGTTCTCCATCACGGATCTCACCCATCGCTCCGGGCCGTACAGCGCGTGGTGGTAGGAGCCGTGCAGGACCAGGGTGTGGAAGGGCCAGCGGTGGCTGTGCGGCTCGTCTGCCCGGTCCTCGAAACGGTGCAGCCGGATGCGCCACTGGTTGACCGGGTCGTCCCACAGCACGAGCCGATCACCCCAGCTATGCCGTTCGGAGAGGCCGAGCAGCCGTTCGTCCGTGAGCACTCCGGCCAGCAGGTCCCGGAGCGGACCCGGCCGGCACAGCTCGTCGAGCGCGGTCCGGCTCTGTCTCTCCGCCGTCTCGACACACGTCCAGTCCAGACGTGACAGCGCGTTCATCAAACGATCCATGAAGCTTTCCCCTTTTGGACGGTTCTGTGTGGTGACGGACCCGGGACGGATCAGACCTCGGCCAGAGCCTCGGGAGCGGTGTCGTACGACTGGTGCACCAGCTCCTGGCTGGCGGCCATCAGAATCGTGCGGTCGTAGCGGCCGCGAACGGGGTCCACGTCGACGCGGCGGCCCGTGCGCACGGCCCAGGACTCGGCCAGCCGGCCGATGAAGGCCGCGTAGCGGGGGTCGTTGTGCGGAAAGGCGAAGCCGACCTTGTCGGTCCGATGGGTGATCTCGTCCGGGACCAGCCCCCGGGACGCCGTGCGCAGCAGCGCCTTGGTGGTGAAACCCTGGATCTTCAGGTGCTCCGGGAGGGAGAAGGCGAAGCTCACCACCCGCGGGTCGAGGAACGGGCAGACCTTGTCGACGCCCCAGTACTTGTCGACCTTCGCGGTGTCGAGCAGCGGCGGCGCGGAGATCGCGATGTCGGCGAGCCCCATCTGGTCCACCAGCCGGCCCGAGCGGTCGAACTCGCGGCGCACCAGCTCCCGGTACCGGTCCTCGTCCCGGTCCGGAGTCCCGCGGCGCATCAGGCCGTAGTACTTCTCCCACTCGGGAGTCGCGGCCGGGTACTGCCCCAGCTTGGCGAACAGCGGCTCGTAGTTGACCAGCATCGGATGCCGCCTGAACAGCGGGGCGGACGCCTCCCGCTCGCGGTCGAGGTACATCACGAGGTAGCGCACCTCCCCGCCGAGTGCCTCGTCCGCCCCGTACCCGCTGAACAGGACGCGCTCGCCCCGGGCGGCCGCCTCCCGCGCTATCCAGTACTCGGTGAAGTGGGCGGCGTTGGCCTTCACCTCGTCGAAGATCGCCATGGTGGTGGGAAAGTGCTTCACGAAGTCCTCGGCCTCTGGTTCGAGCACGACGTGCTCGGCGCCGATGTGGTCGGCCACCCGGCGGGCGTGCGGGCTCTCGTCGTACACCGAGTCCAGCTCGCGGAAGGCCGTCGTGTAGACGCTGCGAGGCCGGTGGCCGATGGCGTCGAGGGCGCAACTGACCCAACTGCTGTCCTGGCCGCCGCTCAGGAACGCCGAGGGCTCGCCGCTCGCCGGCAGCCGGGCGCGCAGCGCCGTGTGAAGGAGCGCGCGGAGCTCTTCGGCCAGCTCCTCGTCACCGCGCGCGTCCGGCTCCCGCGGCTCGATCCGCCAGTACTCCTCGGTGCGGTGGCGCCCGTCCGGGCGCACAGTCAGCCGGGTTCCGCCCTCCAGCTTGCTGACGCCGCGGAACATCGTCTCGGCGCCGACGGGGGTCTCGAACACCTTCACGCTGTCCGGGACGTACAGCTCGGCCTCGGGCAGCACCGCGACCAGGCCGCGGAGGGACGAGGAGAACACCACACCGCCGTCCCGCGTCGTCGCGTGGTAGAGCTGCTCCTCACCGATCCGGTCCCGGATCAGTTCCAGCCCCCACGGACCGGTGCGGGCGATCACGAACTTGCCGTTGGCCTGCGCGAGGAGCCGCTCCGGGCAGCTCTCCAGGAGAATCGCCAGCAGGTGAGCGGCGTTGTCCGGGCGCGTCCGCGGGGCGACCGCCGCCGCCAGCCGCTCCAGTTCGCGGAGGTTGTACAGGTCGCCGCAGAACGCCAGCGCCTGCCGGCCGTCGGTCCACAGATGCGCGTCCAGCGTCTGTCCCGGGTAGGCATGGCCGCTGACCGTCAGAGCGGCGTCCGGCAGCACGACCTCGCGGCTGGACAGTGCGAGGGCGGACAACTGGCGGTCGGCCCGCGGACCGGTCGGCGTGCCGAAGCGCCCGGAGAGATAGCTGATGGGTGCGAGACGGGCACGGCTGAGTGTCATGAGGGTGGCCTTTCGCGGAGGAGCGGGGCACGGAGAACTGCTGAACGGGCGGTCACCGGCTACTGGGCGGCGCCCCGCACCAGGCCGGCCGCCGGGAGCCGGGCACCGCTGCGCTGCCACCAGAGAGAGATCAGCAGACCGTGGAATCGCGACCGGTCGAACTTCGACGAGGAGCTGAGCGCCTGGCGGCCGGCCAGTCGCGCGAGCCTGGGCGCACGCTCCTCCTGAAGGGAGCGCAGGTGGCCGTCGCACCACTCGGACAGCGACGAGCCGAGCCACTCCGGCACCGGCGAACCGAAACCGCGCTTGTCCACCTGCGCCCAGACCTCGCGCGGCACCCCGAGGTCGCCCGCGAAGTCGCGCAGCAGCCGCTTGGTGTAGGCGCCGTCGCGTTTGAGGTCCATCGGCAGGTTGAAGCAGAACTCCGCCCACTCATGGGCGAGGAAGGGGGAGCGGCGTTCGATCCCGAACGCCGACGCCAGCTTGTCGGAGGTCAGCAGCAGGGACGGGAAGGCGGTGTGCAGATCCACCAGCGACACCGCCTGGCCGAGGTCCCGCGAACGGGCGAAGCACTGGTGGACCAGCCGGCGGGTGTTGCCCGTCAGATCCGGCCCGCGCAGGATGAGCCGGTAGTAGCGGTCGGCCGCACTGGCCCGGCGGGTGGCGGCCTGCTCGAACCGCTTCTGCATCGGCCGGTACGAGCTGAGACCGGGCGTGGAGACGGCGGCCGGGCCGTCCAGCGCCAGCGAGTGCCGGACGTAGCCGAGCAGCAGCTCGTCGGGGCCGATGCCGCCGTGCACGACGCGGACCCCCAGCTCGGCCGCCTTCGCGTACAGCATGTACTCCGAGAGCAGACTGGCGTTGCCCATCGGGTAGTCGAGGAAGTGGACGATGGATTCGGCATGGGCGCGGAAGTCGTCCTCGGTAGGTTCGACGACCACCAGCTCGGACCCGATGGCCTCCGCGACCTTCCGGGCCAGCCCGTACTCGTCGTATCGCTCCTGACCCGCGTAGCGGACCGTCATCAGCACCGGCGGCCGCAGCAGGAACGCCAGTACCGCGGAGTCGAGGCCTCCGCTGAGCATCAGCGCCGCATCGCAGCCGGAGCCGCGGAGCGCGACGGACGAGCGCAGCAGCGCGTCGAACTCCTCCCGCGCCTCGCCGGGTTCCATGGGAACGCGGCGTGTGCTCTGCTCGATGCTCCACCAGCACCGCTTGTCGAGCGTCCAGTCGTCGAGATCGAGCGTCAGATGATGTCCGGGCTCCAGCAGTTCGACGTGATCGTAGGGAGTGCCCGATCCGAGCGGGCTCTCGATCGTGATCCACTCGGGTACGAACGCCGGATCCAGGGCGGTCACGGCGCCCAGCGCTTTGACCTCCGAGGCGAACACCAGTCGCCCGCCGTCGAGACGGTAATAGAGGGGCTTCTCCCCGAACCGGTCCCTGGCGAGGAACAGCCGGCGCCGCCGGGGGTCGTACGCGGCCAGCGCGAACATGCCGTCGAAGTCGTCCAGGCACTCGGGGCCGAATCGGACGTACGCGCGCAGCGCGAGATGGGCGTCGGACTCGCCCGGCAGCAGCTCGATGCCCCATCTCCTCGCCAGCTCACGGTAGTTGTAGATCTCGCCGTTGTACGTCAACAGCACGCCCGAGTCCCGGTCCAGATACGGTCCGGGGCGCACCGAGGCGTCGACGACGGCCAACAGGTTCATCGCCAGGCCGACCAGACCGTCGTCGGCGACCAGGGCGCCGACGCCGTCGGGGCCCCGGTGCGCCTGCCGGTGTGCCATCGCCGCGACTTCCTCGGCGTGCACGCCGCCGGCCGCGGCGGCGATTCCGACTACCCCGCACACGTTGGGTACCTCCTCTTGGGGCCGGGTCGATCAGGGCAGGAGCTGCGAGTAGTAGAGGCTGGTGTCCAGGGCCAGCTCGTCCCACGGATCGCAGGCGATCTTCCGTCTCGACAGCTCCACCCGGATGTCGTCGGCGGTGGAGAAGTCGAAGGCGGACGGCGTCGCCAGCCGTCTCAGCAGTTCCCGGTCGCCACCGGCACGGCCACGGTCCAGCCGGTCCAGGACGGCACGCTCCTCGGCGCAGAGTTCGCCGAACCGGGTCCAGCGCGTCCTGATGTCCGGGGGAGACGAGACGAGTGCGAGGTAACGCGCGTAGAGCGACCGCGTCGCCGACCGGTACTCCTCGTCCGGCCCGGTGGCCCGCAAGCGGCTTTTGACCAGCGTCAGCACGCTGGGCAGATCGAGGCGGCGTGTTCCGGCGCCCGCGAGGAACAACTGCTCCCGGAGCACCGCGTCCGGCAGGGCGGCGTCCGCGGCCCCGCCCGGCGGGGCCCCGGCGAGCGCGGCCGCGCGGCCGAGGGCGCGCAGGAGCTGGTCCTCGGTGTGGAAGATCAGGAACTCCCGCGCGCTGGAGATCGGGTCGTCGGCGGAGTGCAGCAAGTTGAGCGCGAGGTTGGTGCCGCCGGCGTCCCAGCGCAGCTCGCCGGGCGATCCCTTGAAGGGGTTCGAGGGCCCCTTCAGTCGTTTCACCTGCTGATGCGCCGTCAGTCCGTCCGCGTGCGGGGGCACCCGGACCATGAGGGCGACACTCGGGCCCATCGCGTAGAGCCGCTTGTTGATCCACCAGGCGCACATCATGTTCTGCTCGTTGCGGATCGTCAGGTTGTACTGGTACAGCTCCTCGAAGTGCCGCTCGGAAGCGGTCAGCGTCGCCTGTGCGTGCAGGAGCTGCCAGCCCGCCTCGGCCATGCCCGAGAGCAGCGACTCATAGCGCCCGGAGACCAGCGCGTCGGGTTTGAGCATCAGAAAGACGCACTCCGGCAGGTGTCCCAGCGCCCCGGCCGGCATCCCCCGGCTCAGCCGGGACCACACCTCGTCGGCTTGGCCCAACTGGGCGAGGTAGCTGTCCTCCACCAGTTCGCCGGGACATCGCACGCGGGTCTCGCTCAGCACGGGCGCGCTCCCGTCCGCCGCTCTGGGTCGTATCGCTCCAGGACGCGGCGGCAGAAGGGGGCGAGCCGGAGGGTGAGGGCCGTGTCGCGGTCGAATGCGCGCAGCGCCTGCCCTTCAGTCAGGTTCATGTCAGCAGGGCGGACGCGTGTGCGCGCCTCGAAGACCGTCAGCAGCCGGCCGTCGCCGCCGACGTCGACCACCCGCCAGAGGGGACGGCACACGGCGTCGTCGAGGCCCAGCTCCTCCCGCAGTTCCCGCACCACTGTCTCGGCCGGCTGCTCGCCCGGCTCCAGGGCCCCGCCGAACAGCGACCAGCGACCCGGGTGGGGGATCCATGACTTGTCGTCGCGCAGATGGAGCACGAGGCCGTCGGGGCTGATCACCAGCGCCATCGCGCCGGCCGCCGTGGTCTCCTGGGCCAGCTCCCCGTCCTCCGGGTCGAGGAACGGCGGGGCTTCGTCCCCGGCGGCGGATGCGTGGTCGAACACGTTCACTCTGCTGTCTCCATGGCGTCGAAAAGCAAGTTCTGGCAGCGAGCCACCGCGCGTCGTACCCAGTCGTCCGCCTGGTCGGGGTCCAGGTCGGCGAGGGTCAGCAGACGCCAGGCCTCCTCGGCGTCGAGGGCCAAGGCGGTGTCCGGACGGCGCTCGACCAGCGAGAGGTACTTGCGGTAGCGCCATTTCGCACCGGGCCACAGCTCGTCGTGGCTCGCCAGGCAGGCGTCGATGGCGTGGCCGACCGCGGCGGACGCCGCCAGGACGGCCGCGTGCGTGTCGCCGCTCGCGAGGAGACCGAGCGCGTCGTCCAGCGCCGCGTCGCACGTGTCCACGGCGACGCGCGCGACCACGTGGGCGACTCCCGCCGCCCGCAGTCTGTGCCGGAGGGCGTCGGCGTGCTCCTCGCCGGACAGCGCGACCGCTCCCAGCAGCCGCAGAGCCCTGCCCAGTTCGTACGAGCCGAGCCACGAGGCGGAGTCGTGTCCCTCGTCGGCGGCCTTCGCCGCGCCGCGCACCAGCTCGATGAGCCGTTCGGTGAAGCCGAGCGAGTAGTACTCGATCTCCCAGCGCCTGCCGTCGACGTAGTGCACTCGGCGGACGACGTCCTCGTCCTCGGTCTCCGCCTGCGGGTCCGCGCTCTGCGGAGGCGTGCCGATGACGATCACGTCGACGTCGCTGTGCGAGTGCTCCCAGCCCCGGGCGTAGGAGCCGCTGAGCAGGAGGCAGTGCGGCTCGGCAGTGAGCAGTTCGGTGCACAGCGTCTGCTCGGCGCTGCTCAGCCGCAGGCCCCGGTCCGGCTCGACGGTGGATGCGGTCGGCTTCAACATCGGGTGTCCTGAGCGCCGGCCCCGGTCACCGTCGCGCCGTGCCGCCCGGCGAGCGCGCGATTGCTCCAGCCGGTCTGACCGGTGAGTTCCTCGCCGAACCAGTCCGGCGGGGCGAAACGCTCGGCCTCCGCCGCATCGGCGAATTCCACCTCGGCCACCCTCAGCCCCGCCAACTGGCCTTCATAGACGTCCACTTCGGCCACCGCGCCGGGCACGGGCACCCGCCAGCGCCGCTTGTGAACGGCGTCGCCATGGGCCATGGACCACAGTGCCCCGAAGGAGTCGGCGGGGATCGGGAACTCGACCTCCTCCCGGATCGAGGCCGAGTGCCCCTTGGCGGCACGGCGCTCCTTGGCGGTCAGCAGCAAGGCGTCCCCGATCGCGCGCACCCGGATCTCCACGGCAGCGCCCGAATCGCTCAGGTATGCCTGCCGCACTGGCACGCCGTCCTGGCCGGCCGGCGGGGACCACCACTCGGCGACCCGGTACTTCCGTTCGACCTCTAGTGCCATGAGGGCCTCGCCTCTCCCTGCTCGATGACCCGGAACGGACATTTTCACGGGTTTCGCGAGAATTCCTGGACCGGATGGAGTGAACGCGCAGAACGCAACGCCGCGTCACGGACATGGCTGTGCCCGATCTGGCGAAAGGAGACGGAAGCACGGAACAGGGGCGGGTTATCCGCGTCATTGCCCAGTGCCGGCCGTCGGGATCAACAACTACACGAGCGAGCTCGAAGTGTGCCAGGCCGACGGAAGGATTTCATCGGCGACGTGGAACCGTACGGTCCCATGGCACTGAGAAAGAATGTGAAGAGCGGCGGCTATGTCATCGCCATATTCTTGAGTCCCCCCGTCAGATCCTGCCGGCCACACGTGGGCCAAGATCAACATAGGGGGCGGTTCAATCGGCTGTCAACGCTCCCACCGCCCCGAGTTCACCTGCCGTGTGCTTCACAGTGGCCCGATTGCTCGACTTGGAGGGTTTGACCGGGTCGGTGGCGCCGTCGGTGGAACAGCTCCCGGACGAGCCGCTTTGCTTACCTTCAGCTCATTGCACGGTATGGCTGATTCATCCGGTGTCGGCGTGGGGTCGGACCTCAACTCCCGTCCTGCGCTCCCGTATTAGGGCGTGACAACCGGCGAACCCGTGATCTATCTTGATCGCGCTGGAGCGCTGCTCGGCCATGTCCATGCGTCTTGTGACGCCTTCGGGTCACGGGAAAGGACAGACCGATTCGCCCGGGAAATGTCGTCCAGCGATGACAGAGTCCATTCTTTCGTCTTTCGTCTTTCAGTCAGGGGCGGTGTTCCCATGGGGCGCGGTATTCGGCGCTCGGCAGCGGTCACATGACCGGTCGATGTAGCACCGGAGAATCCCGGCTGACCTACGTCCGGCGGGGCGAGGGACCGCCTTTGCTGCTCGTGCAGGGCACGGCCGCGAGACATCTGCACTGGGGCGAGCGGCTGCTGTCGCTGCTCGCCACGTCGTTCGACGTCGTGGCCTACGACCATCGCGGCGTCGGCGACTCCAAACCCGCCGACGCCCCCTTCGGCATCGAGGACCTCGCTGACGACGCCGCCGCCCTGCTCGACGAGCTCGGCTGGCCGCGGGCCCACGTCGTGGGCGTGTCCATGGGGGGCCTCGTCGCCCAGGAACTGGCCCTGCGCCATCCGGACCGGGTCGAGACTCTGCTGCTCGGATGCACCCATCCCGGGGGCGCCGGCTCGCCGTCCGCCGTCCCGGACGCACTCGTGTCCGCGACCGTGCGCGGCGACGCGGCGGCCACGCTGCGCAACGTCTTCCGCGCGGGAGTGAAGGACCCCGAGCGGGTGCGGCCACAGGCCTGGGAAGAGTACGGCGCCGCCGCCCTGACCAGACCGGTGCCCGCACGGACGACGACCTTGCAGATCAGCGCCGTCGCCGGGCACAGCACCGCCGAGCGCCTGCACCGCATCACCATGCCCACCCATGTCCTGCACGGTGACACGGACCGCCTGGTCCCGGTCGAGGCCGGGAGAGCACTGGCGTCCGCGATTCCCGGCGCCTGCCTGACCGTACTGTCCGCCGGTCACTTCTTCTGGCTCGAACAGCCGGAGAGAACAGCCGAGTTGGTCGAGGAGAGCATCTCGCGCGCATCCGGCGCGGATGCTCACCGATGACCCTTCGGACGATTAGCCCGGACCTGGCACCCCAGCCGTCGGGCAGCACCCTTGAGCCGCAGCGCACGGCCGCGCCGCCCACCGGCGGTCCCCCCGTGCGAGGAGGTATGTTCCTGTGAAACACGGCAACTTGTGGCGGACGTTCCTGCACGTGGCCCGCACCCATCCCGCCCACGAGGCGGTCAGGGGCCCGGAGGACGCCTGGGACTACCGCCGGCTGGCCACCGCGGCGGCCGCGACGGCGGACCGGCTGGCCGAACGGAGCGTCGGTCCGGGCGACGTCGTCGCCGTGGACATGCCGGTCGGCCCGCGCTTCGTCATCGGCGTGCTGGCCGCGGTCGCCGTCGGCGCCGCGTATCTCCCGGTGGACGTCTCCTGGCCGGGGAAGCGGCGCGCGCAGATCCTGTCGGACGCCAGACCCTCGGTCGTGCTGCGCTCCGACGACCTGCACGGGATCACCGGCCTGCCCGACGCTCCGGCCGCCCCCGGCGCCCCGGGACCGGAGCGGCACGATCCGCACACCGGCGAGAACGATCCGGCCTACGTCATCTACACCTCCGGATCCACCGGCCGGCCCAAGGGAGTCGTGGTCCCGGCGCGCGGCGTCCACAATCTGCTGGCCGCGTTCCAGCGCCGGGCCCCGCTCGGCCCGGGAGCACGGCAGAGCTGGTGGACCTCCCCCGGCTTCGACGTCTCCGTGTACGAGATGTGGGGCGCGCTGACGAGCGGCGGGACCGTGGTCCCCGTGTCGGACGCGCACCGCCGTGACATCGACGCCACCCTCGACCACCTGACCGAGCAGCGCGTCGACTCCGCCTACCTGCCGCCCCAGTTCCTCACGGCGCTGCGAGACCGTGCCAGGAGCGGCGGCCGGGTCCCCCCGCTGAAGCGGCTGCTGACCGGCGTCGAGCCGATCCCCCTGGGGCTCCTGGCCGACCTGCGGTCGTACCTGCCGGACGTGGTCGTGATCAACGGGTACGGACCGACCGAGACCACGGTCTGCGCCACCCTGTACACGGTTCCCGGCCAGTGCGCCGAGCCGCAGCGGCGGACCCCGATCGGCAGGGTCGTCGAGGGCAACCGCGGCTTCGTCGTCGACGAGCGGCTCGCGCCGGTCGCGCCGGGACAGCCGGGCGAGCTGTGCGTCGCGGGCCGCGGCGTGGCCCTCGGTTACCTGCACGACCCCGGCCGGACCGCCGAACGTTTCGTGCCGGCCTGCGACGGCGACGGCCTGATGTACCGGACCGGCGATCTCGTCGTCCCCGACGCCGAGGGCGAACTGACGTTCCTGGGCCGGATCGACGACCAGCTCAAGATCGACGGCGTGCGCGTCGAACCGGTGGAGACGGAGGCGGCGCTCCGGCGGCTCCCGGAGGTCACCGACGTCGCCGTGCTGGCCCGGCCGGTGACCGAGGGCGGCCCTCCCGTGCTGACGGCCTTCGTCGTGCTCTCCGGCACGGCCGCTGGAGCCGACGTGCTCTCCGGCGCGGCCGCTGGAGCCGCCGTGCTCTCCGGCGCGGCCGCTGGAGCCGACGGTGATCCATGGGTCCGGACCAGGGCGAGTCTGGCCGAGGAACTGCCCCCGCAGGCCGTGCCCCGCCGCTTCGTCGCCCTCGACCGCATACCGATGACCGGCGACGGCAAGCTCGACCGCGCGGCTCTGCCGCGGCCGCTGGACCGACCGGCCCGACCGGCTCGCGACGAGCGGGAGCGGGCCGTCGAGGACGCCTGCCGTGCGGTGCTCCCGGCCACGCCGCCCTCAGTGCTCGACCTCGGCTTCGCCGAGCTGGGCGGCGACTCGTTGCGGGCGGCGCGGCTGTCGGTCGCCCTGCGGGCGGCCACCGGCCGGGCCGTCACGGCCGCCGAGGTGCTGGACGCGGCGACCCTGGCCGATCTGGCGGCGCGGATAGGCGTCCTGCCGGCCGTGGACACGCCGGCCGGCGACACGGCGGAGTCCGACACGGTCCCGTTGACGGCGGGCCAGATCGGGATCTGGGCGGCCGAACTGGTCAGCGCCGTCCCCGGCGCCTTCCACGAGTGCGTGGCGGTGGAGCTGGCCGGCGAGGCCGACCCGGACCGGACGGCGCGGGAGCTGACCGCGGTACTCAACCGGCACCCGGTCTTCGGCGGACGCGTCGACGCGGACGGCGCGCAGTTCGTCACCGACGGCAAGCCGGTGTCCGTCGAGGTGCGGTCCCTCGCACCCGGGAAGTCCATGGACCACGCCTGGGACGGACTGCTGGCGGAGCTGCAACGGCCGGCGTTCGACCTCGACCGGGGGCCGCTTGTGCGCGCCGCGGTGCTCGGCGCCGCCGACCGGGTCCGCGTCCTGATCGTCTGGCACCATCTCGTGGTCGACGCGTGGAGCGCCCGCGTCGTGCTGGAAGAGCTCGCGGCGGCCCTGAGCGGCGCCGCGCCCGGTTTCCCGGCGGAGTACGGTTACGCCGACTACGCACACCGGCAGCGCGGCTACCTGGGTTCCACGGAGGGCGCGCGTGCGCTGCGGGCCGCGGCCGACCGGGTGCTCGACTGGCTTCCGCGGGACGCGCACCAGGCGGGTCCGCCACTGGACTCCTGCCGGGTCGAGGAGCTGGCGGTCGGCGCGGACGTGTGGTCCCGGGTACGCGGCTGCGCGCGGCGCAACGGCACGACGGCGTTCGCGGTCACGCTGGCCGCGGCGCTCGGCGACCTGTGCCGGCTCGCGGAGACGGACGGCAGGTTCGCCCTCGCGGTGGCCGACCGGGAGGAGACCGTCGGCACGGACGCCGCCGGGTACTTCCTCACCACCGTTCCGTTCGGCCCCGGCCCCGGCGCCGATCCCGTCGGCCCCCAGGACGCTCTGCGCGGCGCGCGCCTGGCCGTCGCCGAGGCGAACGCCATGGCGCGGGTGCCCTTCCCCTCGCTGATGGCCGAACTGGGGCTGCGCGACGCGAGAGCGGTCGCCCCGCTGGTCGTCGCCTGGGACCGGGATCCCGCCCTTGCCCTGTCCGTCCCCGGCTGCACCGTACGGTCCGTGCCCGTGCGTCCGCTGGCGGCCCGCTGGCCGTGGACGGTCGTGCTGACCGACCGTGAGGACCTCGGGATGTCGGGCCGGATCGAGTTCCCGCCCCATGTTCCCGGCCACCGGGTGGCCGCATTCGCCGAGCGACTGGAATCGGTGCTGGACGCATTCGCGTCGAGTGTGTAATCGAGCTCTGACAAGACGGAGCCGAAAAAACTCACCATTTCGCGTGCGGGTAATTTCTCGATGCTCGGATATGGATCGAGAACCGCCTCTCCGCTATGATCCGATGCTGAGTCGCTTTTAAATTATGGGGGAAGCGTTGCTGGAAACGAAAAGGAATATGGGCGAATTGGCGGAGAGTGCAGCCACCGAAACGCTGCATTCGTGCTTCGCTCGCCAGGCAGCCGCAAGCCCCCAGGCCACGGCCCTGACCGCCGGTGGGACCACGCTGACCTACGCGGAACTCCACGGCCTGGCCGGGGCGATAGCGGGGCGGCTCGTCGCGGCCGGCGTCCGTCCGGGCGACCTGGTGCCCGTTCTCGTCTCACGGCAGCACGTCGTCCCGGCCGTTCTCGGCGTTCTCATGGCCGGCGCCGCCTACGTCCCGTTCGACCCGCGCTATCCGGACGCCCGCCTCGCGGGTCTCGCCGAACGCGTCGCGGCTCAGGTGGTCCTGACGGAGGAAAGCCTCACCGGCCGCGCGAAGGAATGGCACGAGGGCCGTCTCGTGCTCGCCGGGGCGGGCCCGGAACCGGACAGCGCGCCGGTGCACGTCGACGCCGGTCCGGACGACCTCGCCTACGTGATGTTCACCTCCGGATCGACCGGGACTCCCAAGGGCGTTCAGGTGTCGCACCGCAACGTCACCCGTCTGATGACCGGCACGGCCGCCCTCTACGACCTCGGGCCGGAGGACGTCTGGACGATGCTGCACTCCTTCGCCTTCGACTTCTCCGTGTGGGAGATGTGGGGCCCGCTGCTGTTCGGCGGCCGCCTCGTGGTCGTCGACGACGACACGGCCCGCACCCCCGACGAGCTGCTGGACCTGCTCGACAGCGAGCACGTCACCGTCCTCAGCCAGACGCCCTCCGCCCTCGCCGCGCTGGCCACCGCCGACGAACAGCGGTCGGCCCGGCTCGACCGCCTGAGACTGATCGTCCTCGGGGGCGAACGGCTCGACCCGGCCGCGCTCGGCGGCTGGTTCGCCCGCCGGGGCGACGAGCACCCCCGCGTGGCCAACATGTACGGCATCACGGAGACCACGGTCCACGTCACCTCGCGCTGGATCACGGCTGACGACACGGCCGCCGGCACGGGCAGCCCGATCGGCGTGCCGCTGCCCGACCTGGACGTCTCGCTGCGCGACGAGAACGGCGTGCCGGTCCCGGTGGGCGAGATGGGCGAGATCTGCGTCTCCGGTCCCGGGCTGGCGCGCGGCTACTTCGGGGACGAGGACACCACCGCACGCGCCTTCCGTACCCTCTCCTGGGGTCCCGAGGACCATCGCCGCACCTATCTCAGCGGTGATCTCGCCAGGGCCGGGACCGACGGGCAGTTGTTCTACCTGGGGCGCCGCGACGAGCAGGTGAAGGTCCGCGGCTACCGCGTCGAACTCGGCGAGATCGCCGCGGTGCTCAAGGCGCACCCCGACGTGATCGACGCCTGTGCGACGACCGACACCGGGGAGTCCGTGGGCTCACGGCTGCTCGCCTGGGCGACCGTGCGCCCCGGCGGCCCGGACCCGGACGGCCTGCGGGCGTTCCTCACCGACCGGCTGCCCGGCCACATGGCGCCCAGCGAGCTGCTGATCCTGGACCGCATGCCGCTGACGCCCAACGGCAAGATCGATCGCCGCGCCCTGCTGGACGGCGTCCGCGCGCAGCACGCCGGCGCCGGCCCGGAGCGCGGGGACGGCGATTCCCTCGAAGCGGCCGTCGCCGCCATCTGGGCCCGGGAACTGGGCGTCGCGGGGGTGCGGCCCACGGACGACTTCTTCGGCCTCGGCGGACACTCGCTGATGGTGGTCAAGGTCGTCGGCAGCGCCCGCAAGGAATGCGGCGCGGACATCCCGGTCCGCGCGCTGTTCGAAGCACCGCGGCTGGCCGACTTCGTAGAGCGGGTACGCGCGGGCGGCGGCCGGCGGCCGGATGCCGCAGTGGACCGCTGAGCCGTCGCACGGCTGGCGCACACGCCGGTCGCGACGCCGCGCACGCGCGGCCCTGCCCACAGATCAGCCGCCTGAAGCGCTCGTCCCCCGTCTGTCGCCGCGTGCGCCGTGACGTCGCGGCGCCGTCAGGCACGCACATCCCCAGGAGCCCTCTCTATGCAGCGAACACCCCTTCACGCGAGCCCCATCGCGGTGATCGGCATGGCGGCGCGGTTCGCCGGAGCCGACGACGTCGATCAGTACTGGACCAACCTCGTGGACGGCGTCGAGTCGGTCACCCGGTCCGAGCCGTCCGGGGCGCCGGACCAGGACGGTGACAGCCGCGACGGCCGTCACCTGAGCGCCGTCGCGAAGGTGCGCGACATCGAGTGGTTCGACGCCGACCACTTCCGGGTGGCGCCCGCGGAGGCCGTCACCATGGACCCCCAGCAGCGAGTGCTGCTGGAAGTGGCGGCCGCCGCGCTGGACGACGCCGGCCACGCCGGTGAGCGCGACGCGGTGGTCGGCGTCTTCGTCGGCTCCGGCCGCAACGACTACTACCGTGAGTTCGTCGGCCCGACGGAAGCCCAGGCCGGACGCGGGGACGACGTACGGGTCACCCTGGCCAACGAGAAGGACTTCCTCGCACCGCGGCTCGCCTTCAAGCTCGGTCTCGGCGGACCGGCGATCACGGTGCAGACCGGCTGCGCCACATCGCTCAGCGCGGTGGCGCTCGCCTGCACCTCCCTGGCGGCGGGAGACTGCGACATCGCCCTGGCCGGCGGGGTGAGCCTGCTCATGCCGGACGTGGACGGCTACACCTACACCGAGGGCGGCATCCTCTCGGCGGACGGTCGCTGCCGCACCTTCGACGCCGACGCGTCCGGAACGATCCCCGGCTCCGGCGCGGGCATCGTCGTCCTCAGACGCGATGCCGACGCCCGGGACCGGCGCGACCGCCGACGGGCCGTGATCCGCGGCTGGGCGGTCAACAACGACGGCGGATCGCGCGCCGGGTTCACCGTGCCCAACATCGCCGGCCAGGAGGCGGTCGTCCGCACCGCGCTGCGCCGGGCGGGCCTCACGCCCGAGCAGGTCGGCTACGTGGAAGCCCATGGCACGGCGACGGCGATCGGCGACCCCGTCGAGTTCGAGGCGCTCCGGCGCGTCTTCGCCACGCCCGGCCGACCGCCCCGCACGCTGGCGCTCGGAGCGGTCAAGCCCAACATCGGCCACACCGACGCCGCCGCGGGCATCGCGGGACTGATCAAGGCGACGATGGCGGTCGAACGGGCTGCCTTGCCGGGGACCTTGCACTTCCGCACCCCGAACCCCGAGATCGCCCTCGACTCGACCCCCTTCGTCATCAGCTCCGAGACCCGGCCCTGGGACACCGACGGGCCGCGTGTCGCCGGCGTCAGCTCCTTCGGTCTCGGCGGCTCCAACGCCCATGTGGTCCTGGAGTCGATCCCGGCCGAGCCGACCGCTGACACCCCCCGTCCGCGCCAGGTCCTCGCGCTGTCGGCGCGCACGGACGAGGAGCTGGCGCGGATGCGGGAACGGCTCGCCGACCGGCTGGCCGGCGCCCCCTCGCTCGGTCTCCCCGAGCTGGCCGACACCGCGTTCACTCTCGCGGTGGGCCGCCCCCGCTTCGCCCGGCGCTGGGCGGCCGTCGTCGGCGACCGCGCCGAGGCCGTCCGGCTGCTGCGCGAGCCTTCGGCGCCCGCGCGGCCGGTCACACGATGGTCGCTGGCCCTCCACGGCGCCCCCGACGAGCTGGCCGCGATGGGTGAACGGCTCCTGACCGAGGAACCGTTGATGGGTCCCGTGCTCGCGCAGCTCACCGGAGACCCGGCACGGGGGGAGCGCGACGGACTCATCGGCCTCGACCCGCACCGGGCCGGAGTACTGGCGGCGCTCGGGGCCGCCCGGATCCTGCGTCGCCTCGGCCTGACCTTCTCCCGGGTGGACGCGCCGAACTGGGCGAGTGCGGCCGCGAAGTGGCTGGCCGGCGGCGCGGACCTCGCGGCTCTCCCGGCGGCCCTCGACGCCTGTGCCGGCGCCGGGGACGACACCGGCTCGGTCCGCGAGCGGGCGGGCCAGCTACGGATCGGTCCGGCGTTCGACCTGACCGAGGTGGCGGCGACCGTGTGGCAGGCGGGCGTCGCCGTCGACTGGTCCGCCTACTACGGCGACGAGCCGCGCGCCCGGGTGCCGTTGCCGACGTACCCGTTCACCCGCCGCCGGTTCTGGCTCGAACGGCCCGAGATCCAGCCGAACCCCGTCGGCCAGCAGTCCGAAGCGTCGGGCCGGGCCGACGCGGTGGACCTCGCCGGCCGCGTCGAGAAGGTGTGGCGAGAGGTCCTCGGCGTCCAGGACATCCCGCACGACGCGCATTTCGTGGACGACCTCGGCGGCGACTCGCTGTACGCGGTCGAGATCGGCGCCCGTCTGAACGACGGCTTCGGCGTCGAACTGCCGATGGACCTGCCGTTCATCGCGCCCACAGTCGCTGCCACAACCGCCTTCGTAGAGAAGGCCCTAGCCATGGAGGCAAACGCATGAGCACTGTCGACGACAACACCGTTCTGGTCCGCCGGATGGACGTGACCGCCCGCCGCACCGAGCAGGTGACGGAGCTGAGCCAGTACGCCGAGGGCGGCGTGCTGCTCGAGACCGTGATCGGCCGCTACGTGCTCGACCGCGACGCACGGCGGATCTGGCTGCTCATCGACGGGCGCCGCACCGTCGCCCAGCTCGTCGAGGACGTCGCCGCGAAGGCGGGCGAGCCGGCCGACGAGGTCCGCCAGCCGGTGCTCGATCTGTGCGGCCAACTGCTCGAGCACGGTCTCGCCGAGATCGCGACCGCCGCCGACGTGGAGGCCGTCGCCCAGATGGCAGCCGCGGGATGAGTCGCCGGCCCCTCACCCGAGTGGGGTTCCAGTACGCCGGATACTCCTTTCCGGGAGTGATGGACGACAAGCTCTTCCAGACGGTCGTCGACATCGCCCGTACCGCCGAGGCGTCCGGCTTCGACAGCCTCTGGACCATGGACCACGTCCATCAGATCGCCTCGGTCGGGGAGGCCGACGAGCCGATCCTGGAGGCGTACACCACGCTCGCCGCCCTGGCGGCCGTGACCTCCACGGCCCGCCTCGGCGTGCTCGTCTCGTGCACCAGCTTCCGCAACCCGGCGCTGCTGGCGAAGATGGTCACCACCATCGACGTCATCAGCGGCGGCCGCGCGGTCCTCGGCATCGGCGCCGGATGGCACGAAGAGGAGACCCACGCCTACGGCATGGACTTCTCGCCGTCCGCCCGCCAGCGCCTGGCGCAGCTCGACGAGGCCGTCCAGATCTGCCGGGGCATGTTCACCGAGTCCGCACCGCGGTTCTCCGGCACGCATTACCGTGTGGACGAACCGCTCAACGTGCCCGGTCCGCTCCACCCCGACGGGCCGCCCGTCCTCATCGGCGGCGGCGGCGAACGCGTGCTCATTCCGCTGGCGGCCCGGCGCGGGGACGCCTGCAACTTCTTCGGCGGACCGGCCACCGTGCGTCACAAGATCCAGGTGCTCGAACGGGCCTGCGCGGACATCGGCCGCGACAGCGCCGAGATCAGCAAGACCTGGCTGGGGACGGCGATCGTCACCGACTCCGAGGCGGAACTCCAGGAGTCGCTGGAGCGGCTGGGGTCGCTGCTGGGCGTGGCGCCGAGCGCCGCCCGCGGCCTCGCCCTCTGCGGCGCCCCCGCCGAGGTGCGGCGCCGGGTCGCGGAGTACCGCGCCGCCGGGGTCGACGGCATGATCATCACGGTCCTCGACCCCAGCGACCTCGACCACCTGCACCGCGTCGGCGTCACCGTGCGGGAGGCCATGGATGACTGAGGCGACCAGCGCCGCCGAGGGCGGGCGCACGCTGGACGGCGCCCCAGAGGAGGTCATCGCGGCGGTCTGGGCCGAGGAGCTGGGCCTGGACTCCGTCGACCCGGACGCGGGCTTCTTCGATCTGGGCGCCGATTCGGCCATGGTGCTGCACGTGGTGCGCGTCCTGCGGGAGAGATGGCCGCGCCTGGGGCTCGTCCACGTCTTCGCCCACCCGACCGTCGCTCAGCTCGCGGAGTTCCTCGGCGATGCGTAGGCCGACGGCGGGTGACGCCTCCTCAGCCGAGCGCGGCCCGGACGGCCTCGGCGAGATCCAGCCACGCGGCGCCACTGAAGAGGTGGTCGGCGCCGGCCGTCTCGTGGAACGTGACGGGACCGGTGCTCTCCAGGCGCCAGCCGTCGACCTCGGACCGGCCGAGCTGCTCGTCCCGCGCGCCGTACGCCACGGTGAGCGGCACGTCGAGCGGTGCGTCCGTCGCGTAGGCGTAGTTCGCGACCAGCTTCATGTCCGCGGTGAGGATCGGCACCAGCAGATCGAGGAGCTCGGGCTCGCTCCGCAGATCCTCGGGCACATAGCGGGTGAGGTCCCCGTCCGACACGAGGGGGGCGCCCGCGAAGACCTGTGGGGGAAGCTGGGACGCGACGAGCAGGTGAACCAACTCGGGGGCCGCTTCCGAACGGCGAAGCGCCCGCGCCGCCTCGAAGGCCGACAGCGCTCCGGAGCAGTGACCGAACAGCGCGACGCGCGGCACTCCCAGCGCGGTCAGCGCGGAGACCAGTTCGGCGACGACGTCTTCCAAGGCGGTCGCCGGCGGCTCGACCTGACGGTTCTCCCGGCCGGCGAGCCGTACGCCGTACACGTCGGCCGTGTCGCCGATCACCGGCGCCCACGCACGGAAGGGCACCGCCCCGGCGCCCGCCCACGGAATGCATATCAGGGCTGTGTCATTTCCCTTTTCGGGGCTCCACGGAACCAGTACGGGGGATTGGTTTGAATTGCTCATAAGCACGAAGCATAGCCGCGCGCTATTCCAGGCGCCAGTATGACGAAGCTAACAAGAATTTCCCCTGGCCGTACGGCCGGGGAATCGCCGGTAAACCAATATTCTCTGCACACGGGACGGGTCATGACGTTTAACCCTCACATCGATGTCATCGCAGCCCAGCCGAGGCTTCTCACCCCGCCGGACCTTTCCTTCGAGGCCATTCTCCGGCATTTCCCGGGCCTGGCCGAGGCTGAGGCCGTCTGTATGACGGGCTCGACGGCGGCCGGCTGGGGCAACGCGTTCAGCGACATCGACCTCTATGTCTTCTCCGACAAGGAACTCGAGCTTCCCGTCGACGAGACGATGGAGACCTGGCCCGGCGCCGACCCCAGCGGAATCCGCTGGCACAACTGGATGGGCGTCTACGACAACGCCCGCGTCGACCTGAAAGTGTGGCCGACCTCCACGCTGGCCACGGTGCTGACCCCCTACGTCGAGCGCGAGGTCGAGTTCTGCTCTCTGGGCGATTTCCTCCAGGATTTCGTCTACCGGCTCTCCATCGGGGTTCCGCTCAAGAACGACGATTTCTTCAAGCAGCAGAAGGATCTGCTGGACAGCTCGTCGTACCGGCGGTCACTCGCCCGTCGGGTCAAGGCCGAGGTGGAGAACTGCCTCACCGACGTCGCCGGTCAGCTCGGCTCCGGCGACGACATGACCGCCCGCGTGTCCGCCGGGCTCGCGGCCGGGTTCGCCACGGATGCCGGCCTGGTCCTGGCCGGGCAGCTCTGCCGGGGCAGGAAGTGGCTGCTGCGCCGCCTGGAGGGCGCCCCGCAGTGCGGGATCACGGTCGACGAATACCGCTCCGTCGTGCTGGACGGCGCCCGTCCCGGCGAGTCCGACCGCGACTGCGCCCTGCGGGTGGCCCGCTGGACCCAGGCGCAGATCGTCCGGATGGAAGACGCCTTCCTCTCGGACTCCTGACCGGACCGGGGCGGCGGCCCGGCGCCCGCCGGCGAGGAGCCGCCGCCCCGGCGCACCACCGCGACGCCCATGAACAAGCCCTGCGCAACGCCGCAGTCCAAGGTAGGGAGAGACGAAGTGAACGCTCTGCGAGCCGCTCGGGCCGGCGAGGACGCCGCGTCATGAACCAGTTGACCAGGCTTCGTACCGCGCTGCGTGGTCCCGAGGACCCCCGCCAGCGACTGCTGGCGCTCGCGACCGTCGTGAACACCGTCGGCATGGGGATGTTCCTGTCCACGGGGACGATCTTCCTCATCAGATCCGCCGGACTGAGTCCGACCAGCGCCGGCGTCGGCCTCACCGTGGGCTCCCTGTGCGGGTTCGGCGCCGGAGTGCTGATCGGCGACCTGGCCGATCGCCGCGGCTCACGCGAGGTGGTCATCGCCGCCATGCTGCTCGAAGCGGTGGCGAGCGTCAGCCTGCTGTTCGTGCACAGTCTGTGGCCACTGCTGGTGGTCGCCGCCACCGCCGCCGTCGGCCGGGCGGGCACCAACAGCGCGCGCGGCGCCATGATCGGCGTACTGGCCGAGGAGGGCAAGGGCGGCCAACTGCGCACCTACCTCCGGGCCGTGACCAACGTCGGGCTCTCGGTCGGCACCCTCGGCGCCGCGGTCGTCCTGGCGATCGACACCCGTGCGGCGTACGTGTCCATGATCTTCGTCGACACAATCACCTTTCTGATCGGCATCGCCATCCTGAGCCGGATCCCGCACATACGTCCGACGCGCCCCTCGGAGAAGGCCGGCGGCGAGCAGAAGCAGGGGCCCCGGTGGGTGGCGCTGCGCGACCTGCCGTACCTGGGACTGACCGCCGCGGCGTCGGTGGCGAGCCTGCAGTACTTCGTCCTCGTCACCGGGCTGCCGGTGTGGATCGTCCTGCACACCACGGCGCCGCGCTGGATGGCGGCCGTCGTCCTGTTCTTCGAATCGGCCCTCGTCGCGGTCACCCAGGTGCCCGCCACGCGCTCCATCGACGGGCCGCGCTCCGCCGCGCGCCTGCTCGGGCTGTCCGGGCCGCTGTTCCTGGTGTCCTGGATCCTGATCGCGATGGCCTCCGGTCCCCGCGTGTGGATCGCCGTCGCGCTGCTGATCGTCGGCGTCGTGATCCACTCGCTGGCCGAGGTCTGGCACGCCGCCGGCTCCTTCGAGCTGTCCTTCGCGCTCGCCCGGCCAGAGGCCCAGGGGCAGTACCAGGGGGTGAACGGTCTCGGGCACGGGCTGGTCGAGGCGGTGGCGCCCATCATCGTGATCGCGATGTGCGTCAACTGGGGCAAGCCGGGCTGGATCGTGCTCGCCGTGATCGTCACTGCGGCGGGCTTCGCGTGCATGCTCGTCGAGCGGTATCGGGCCCGCTCGCAGGTCGTGGTCCCGGCCGTGCCCGCCGACGCCTGACCGGCGCCCTCCCGTTTCCCGGAGACGCGCGTCCACCGGCGCCGCGCTGCGGGACCTGCACGTGCGGCGCCTGCGGACGGCGCCGACCTGCTCGTGCGGCGCCCGCGGACCGCGCCCTCCGCCCCGTGCCGGACAATGGCGGGTGTGAGCAAGGTGAGACATGTGCTGGTGCTGCCCGACCGCGACGCGGCGCAGGAGGCGGCCGAGGCGCTGGGGGAGCGGTTCGGCGTCGCGGAGGAGCCCCGGCTCGTCCGCGACGCGCTGGCCGGGGAGGACGACGCCGAGGACGCCCAGTGGCTCGTCGTCCTGCGGGACGAGGAGCGGCGGCTGGACGCCGGCGAGCTGGACGCGTTCGCCGCGCGGTGGGACGGCTGGCGCGAGGAGCCGTAGGACGCGCTCCGTCCGGGCCCGTTGTCGGTGGCGCGTGGGATGCTTGTCGCGATGGCCAGGAACACTGCGAACGACGACCTTCTCGCCCCGGTGACGCTCGCCGTGGGCCAGGAGGACCTTCTGCTCGACCGCGCCGTGCGCGACGTGGTGACCGCCGCCCGCGCCGCCGACGCGGACACGGACGTGCGCGACCTCACCTCGGACCAGGTGCAGCCCGGCACGCTCGCCGAGCTGACCAGCCCGTCGCTGTTCGCCGAGCGCAAGGTCGTGGTCGTACGCGGCGCGCAGGATCTGTCCGCGGACACGGTCAAGGACGTCAAGGCGTATCTGACGGCGCCCGCCGAGGAGATCACGCTGGTGCTGCTGCACGCGGGCGGCGCCAAGGGCAAGGCGTTGCTGGACGCCGCCCGCAAGGCGGGCGCCCGGGAGGTGGCCTGCCCGAAGATGACCAAGCCGGCCGACCGTCTCGCCTTCGTGCGGGGCGAGTTCCGCGGCCTCGGGCGCTCGGCCACGGCCGAGGCGTGCCAGGCGCTGGTCGACGCGATCGGCAGCGACCTGAGAGAGCTGGCGTCGGCGGCGTCCCAACTGGCCGCGGACGTCGAGGGGACGATCGACGAGGCCGTCGTCGGGCGCTACTACACGGGGCGGGCGGAGGCGTCCAGCTTCACCGTCGCCGACCGGGCCGTGGAGGGCAGGACGGCGGAGGCCCTGGAGGCGCTGCGCTGGTCGCTGGCCACGGGGGTCGCGCCGGTGCTGATCACCAGCGCGCTGGCGCAGGGCGTGCGCGCGATCGGCAAGCTGTCGTCCGCACGCGGCGGACGCCCCGCCGACCTCGCACGGGAACTCGGCATGCCGCCGTGGAAGATCGACCGCGTCCGGCAGCAGATGCGCGGCTGGACCCCGGACGGGGTGGCCGTGGCCCTGCGCGCGGTGGCCGAGGCGGACGCGGGCGTGAAGGGCGGCGGCGACGACCCGGAATACGCCCTGGAGAAAGCCGTGGTGACCATCGCCCACGCGGCCCGCTCACGAGGCCGCGACTAGCCGACCCCGGGGACGCGGCCGAACAGCGGCCCGACAGGCGTGGGAAACGCACCGCCAGCGCCACTCGCCCCCCACTGTCCGCTGGCCGCTCGCCTCACTGTCCCCTGGCCGCCCCGCCCCACTGCCCAGTGGCCGCCCCGCTATCCCCTTGCTCGCCCCGCTCCACGTCGCCTCCTCCCACGCCGAAGGCCCCGACCGCGCTCCCTGGGGAAGGGAGGCGGCCGGGGCCTTCAGATCACGCTGGAGGATCCATGCCCGCGTGGCGAACGCAGGCCGCGCATGGATCCGGGGTGCCGGCCGGGAGCGGATGAGAGAGGGCCCGCTCGGGTCCCGCCGGCGTCAGGTCGGAAAAAATCAGCCCTTGAGGGTGGAGACGCGGGACGCCAGCGCCGACTTCTTGTTGGCGGCCTGGTTCCGGTGGATGACGCCCTTCGAGACCGCCTTGTCGAGCAGGCGCGCGGCGGCGCGCTCGTACTCGGTGGCCTTCTCGACGTCACCCGCGGCAGCAGCCTCGCGGGCCTTGCGGACCGCGGTCTTGAGGGAGGACTTGACGGCCTTGTTGCGCAGCCGCGCCTTCTCGTTGGTCTTGATCCGCTTGATCTGGGACTTGATGTTCGCCACGAATGAGCCTTTTCAGGTTCTGGCACGGAGCCGCACGGACCCCGGGCCGGTGATTTCTCGGAGATGTGCCTCGCGCTGAGAGGGCATGAGACACAGCCGCTCACACTACCAGCGGCCCGCTCGGCGGCCCAAACCCGTCACCGGTCCGCGCTCAGGAGCGTCCGTGGGACCATGGAGACTACGTATCGATCCGACCCGAGACCGCAGACGCACAAGCACACGTATGCGGACGCCTCAAGAATCAGGACCCTGCGTGCCCGCGACCCCCAGCCATGTGCCCGAGCCCAGCCGTACCGTTCCGGCGCTGATCCGCAACTTCTGCATCATCGCGCACATCGACCACGGCAAGTCCACGCTCGCCGACCGGATGCTCCAGCTCACCGGCGTGGTCGACCAGCGGCAGATGCGCTCCCAGTACCTCGACCGCATGGACATCGAGCGCGAGCGCGGCATCACGATCAAGTCCCAGGCGGTGCGACTGCCGTGGGCGCCCACCCACGACCCCGGCAACACGCACATCCTCAACATGATCGACACCCCGGGGCACGTCGACTTCACCTACGAGGTCTCCCGGTCGCTCGCCGCGTGCGAGGGCACGGTCCTCCTCGTGGACGCGGCCCAGGGCATCGAGGCGCAGACCCTCGCCAACCTCTACCTGGCGATGGAGAACGACCTCACGATCATCCCGGTCCTCAACAAGATCGACCTGCCGGCCGCGCAGCCGGAGAAGTTCGCCGAGGAACTGGCCAACCTGATCGGCTGCGACCCCGACGACGTGCTCAAGGTGTCCGCGAAGACCGGTCTGGGCGTGGACGCGCTGCTCGACCGGGTGGTCGAGCGGATCCCGGCCCCGGTCGGCGTCGCCGACGCCCCCGCGCGGGCGATGATCTTCGACTCGGTCTACGACTCCTACCGGGGCGTCGTGACGTACGTCCGGGTCGTGGACGGCCAGCTCAACAAGCGCGAGCGGATCCGGATGATGTCCACCGGCGCCACGCACGAGCTGCTGGAGATCGGCGTCAGCTCCCCGGAGATGCTGCCGGCCGACGGCCTCGGCGTCGGCGAGGTGGGCTATCTGATCACCGGTGTGAAGGACGTCCGCCAGTCCAAGGTCGGCGACACCGTCACCAGCCAGCACAAGGGCGCCCAGGACGCGCTGGGCGGCTACAAGGACCCCAAGCCCATGGTGTTCTCCGGGCTGTACCCGCTGGACGGGTCCGACTACCCGGAGCTGCGCGAGGCGCTGGACAAGCTCCAGCTCAACGACGCGGCCCTGGTCTACGAGCCGGAGACCTCCGCGGCCCTCGGCTTCGGCTTCCGCGTCGGCTTCCTCGGCCTGCTGCACCTGGACGTGATCCGGGAGCGGCTGGAGCGCGAGTTCGGCCTCGACCTGATCGCGACCGCCCCCAACGTGGTCTACCGGGTGCTCATGGAGGACGGCGTCGAGCACGTCGTCACGAACCCGAGCGAGTTCCCCGAGGGCAAGATCGACGAGGTCTACGAGCCGGTCGTGCGGGCCACGATCCTCGCGCCCACCGAGTTCATCGGCGCGATCATGGAGCTGTGCCAGACCCGGCGCGGCGCCCTGCTCGGCATGGACTACCTCTCCGAGGACCGGGTCGAGATCCGCTACACCCTCCCGCTCGCGGAGATCGTCTTCGACTTCTTCGACCAGCTCAAGTCCAAGACCCGCGGCTACGCCTCGCTGGACTACGAGCCCACCGGCGAGCAGATCAGCTCCCTGGTCAAGGTCGACATCCTGCTGCACGGCGACAAGGTGGACGCCTTCTCCGCGATCACCCACAAGGACCAGGCGTACCAGTACGGCGTGCGGCTGGTCGCCAAGCTCAAGGAGCTGATCCCGCGGCAGAGCTTCGAGGTGCCGGTCCAGGCCGCCATCGGCTCGCGCGTGATCGCCCGCGAGACCATCCGCGCCATCCGCAAGGACGTCCTCGCCAAGTGCTACGGCGGCGACATCTCCCGTAAGCGCAAGCTGCTGGAGAAGCAGAAGGAGGGCAAGAAGCGCATGAAGATGGTGGGCTCCGTGGAGGTTCCGCAGGAGGCGTTCATCGCGGTGCTCTCCAGCGACGACAGCGTGGGATCGGCCAAGGGCAAGAAGTAACCGCCGGTAGTCCGAGCGGGCGGCCGTCCTCGCGGCGAACCGGGTGAAATGGGGTCCGCCACACGCGCGTGCGGCGGGCCCCGGCGCGTGCGGACGGTCGCGCTCAGAGGGAAGTGACTGGCCACGGCCCCTTACGCAGCGGCCGGTCGCGCCTTAGTCTGATCCCCTGCTCCTTAGTTACTCGTGAGTTAAACAAGTACGGACCGCGGTCCGGAAGCACAGTCCGTCACCGAGCCGCCGTCCGTCACTGAGGCATAGCCCGTCACCGAAGCACAGCCAGCGCACAAGCCTCAGCAGTCACCCCGTAAGCCAACCCAGTCACCCCGTGAGTCAACCCAGCCGCATCGTGAGCCAGCCGCGCAGTCGCGGGCCCCGGAGGATGTCGTGAGCGACGCACTGACCCTGATCGAGAACCGTCCGCCGTCCGTGGCGGCCCTCTTCCTGGAGCGCGTGGCGGCCACACCGGACGCCGAGGCCTACCGGTACCCGGTGCCCGCGGCCGGCGAGGGTCCGGACGACTGGACGTCGCTGAGCTGGTCGCAGGCCGCCGACCGGGTCCACGCGATCGCCGCCGGACTCATCGAACTGGGCGTGCGGCCCGAGGAGCGGGTCGCGCTCGCCGCCGCCACCCGGGTGGAGTGGATGCTGGCCGACCTCGGCATCATGTGCGCGGGCGCGGCGACGACCACGATCTACCCGCAGACCAACGCCGACGAGTCCGGCTTCATCCTCTCCGACTCCGAGAGCAAGGTGCTGATCGCGGAGGACGCCGCCCAGCTCGCCAAGGCGCTGGAGAAGCGCGCCGAGCTGCCGGACCTGCACCACATCGTCGTCATCGACCCGGCCGGCGCCGAGACGGGCGACGACGTGCTCACCCTGGCCGAGCTGGAGCGGCGCGGCGCCGCCCACCTGGAGAAGCACCCCGAGCTGATCAAGGAGCGGGTCGGCGCGATCACCGGCGACCAGCTCGCCACCCTCATCTACACCTCCGGCACCACCGGCCGCCCCAAGGGCGTCCGCCTCCCGCACGACAACTGGTCGTACATGGCGAAGGCCATCGCCTCCACCGGCCTGCTCGGCCCCGACGACGTGCAGTACCTGTGGCTGCCGCTCGCGCACGTCTTCGGCAAGGTGCTCATCTCCGGCCAGATCGAGATCGGCCACGTCATCGCGGTCGACGGCCGGGTCGACAAGATCATCGAGAACCTGCCGGTCGTGCGGCCCACCTACATGGCGGCCGTGCCGCGCATCTTCGAGAAGGTCTACAACGGTGTCGCCGCCAAGGCCCGCGCGGGCGGCGCGGCCAAGTACCGGATCTTCCAGTGGGCCGCCGGCGTCGCCCGCGAGTACGCCAAGGTCACCCAGGACACCTTCCAGCGCACCGGCGTGCACTCCGCGCCCGTCGGACTCACGGCCAAGCACAAGGCCGCCGACCGGCTCGTCTACGCCAAGATCCGCGAGGCGTTCGGCGGCCGGCTGCGCGCCTGCGTGTCCGGCAGCGCGGCCCTCTCCCCGGAGATCGGCTACTTCTTCGCCGGCGCCGGCATCCACATCCTGGAGGGCTACGGCCTCACCGAGTCCTCCGCGGCCTCCTTCGTCAACCCCGGCGAGGCCTACCGCACCGGCACCGTGGGCAAGCCGCTGCCCGGCACCGAGGTCCGGATCGCCGAGGACGGCGAGATCCTGCTGCGCGGCCCCGGCATCATGCAGGGCTACCACCGGCTGCCCGAGAAGACCGCCGAGGTGCTGGAGGCCGACGGCTGGTTCCACACCGGCGACATCGGCGAGCTGTCCCCCGACGGCTACCTGCGCATCACCGACCGCAAGAAGGACCTCATCAAGACCTCCGGCGGCAAGTACATCGCGCCCGCCGAGGTCGAGGGCCAGTTCAAGGCGGTGTGCCCGTACGTCTCCAACATCCTGGTGCACGGCGCCGACCGGAACTTCTGCACCGCCCTGATCGCCCTCGACGAGGCGGCCATCCTGGAGTGGGCCGCGGAGAACGGCCTGGAGGGGAAGGCGTACGCCGAGGTCGTCGCCGCGCCGCAGACCGTCGAACTCGTCGACGGCTACGTCCGGGAGCTGAACGAGGGGCTCCAGCGCTGGCAGACCATCAAGAAGTTCCGCCTGCTGCCGCGCGACCTCGACGTCGAGCACGGCGAGATCACCCCGTCGCTGAAGCTGAAGCGGCCGGTGGTGGAGCGCGGGTACCGGCATCTGATCGACGAGATGTACGCGGGCACGCGCGAGGCGTGACGCGCGCGCCGCGCGCGCCGCGGGCGTGAGCGGCGGGCGTGAGCCGACGAGCCCCGGCGGGCCTCCGGCGCCTCCGGCGGCCCGCGCCGCGGCGTCGGCGCCGACCGTACGAACTGGAGTGAGGCGGCGTCGGCACCGCACGCGTGCACCGCGGAGACGCTGCCTCGACGCCGACCGTGCGAACCGGAACGAGGCGGCATCGATGCCGTACGCACGGACCGGGGCGAGGCGGCGTCGATGCCGTACGCACGGACCGGAGCGACGGGGTGTCGACCCCGAACGCCCGAACCGGGGCGAAGCGGCGTCGGCGCCGCACGTGCGCACCGCGGAGACGCGGCCTCGACGCTGAACGAACGAACTGTGAGGATTCGGCGGCCGGATCTGTTCTTCCGCGTGTCCGGGACGCGTCGGGTTCGTGCGTCGGTCGGCCCATTTCGGTTACCCGGCGCTCACGGGCGGGTCCTGTCTGTCACCCTGGCGGCGTTGCGCGCGCCGTGGGCGCGCGTCCGTAGCTCCGGGAGCCGCCATGACGGTCATACCGACGCAGCGGGAGACCGCCTTCCTGGGCGGTGGCCCGGCCGCGCGGCAGCGCGCGGGAGCGCGCGCCCCGGAGACGCACGCGACGCTGCACGGAAGCCCGCTCGCGCCGAGCGCCGGGCGTGCGCTGGCGCGCACGGCGCTCGCCGAGTGGCGGGACCTCGGGCTGAGCGTCCCCGACCGGCTGGTCGAGGAGGTGCTGATCGCGGTCAGCGAACTGGTCACCAACGCCGTGGTGCACGCGGGCACCGACGTCGGGCTGACCTGCCGCCTGGAGCCGGACACCGGTGCGTGCGTCGTCGAGGTGTCCGACTGCCACCCCGCGCGCGCCCCGCACGACCACGGCCCGGACGCGCCGGACGAGCCGGCCGAGTTCGGCCGCGGGCTGCGCCTGGTCGCCGCCCTCGCGGAGGAGTGGGGGATCACCTACCGCACCGGCGCCAAGACGGTCTGGGCGCGGCTGCCCGCGGAACGGGACCAGGAGCCCGTGTGGGACGCCGGGAGCGCCCTCGGTGACGTCGGGAGCCTCGCCCTCGACCCGCAGCGCTTCGAGCGCGACCGCGAATGGCTGGGACGCGGCGCCCTGTCCTTCCTGGCCGAGGCGTCCGACCTGCTCGCCGGGCAGCTCGACGAGGACCTGGTCGCCGCGCTCACCGGACAGCTCCTCGTGCCCCGGCTGGCCGACTGGTGCGCGGTGTGGCTGGAAGACGAGTCCACCGCCCACGGCGGCGCCGGCGCGGGCGGCCCGCGGCTCGCCCGCGTCTGGCACTGCAGCGAGAACCGGACCGAGGAGCTGCGCGCCGCCCTGGAGAAGGACCCGCCACGCCCGACCGGCGAGGGCCAGACCTCCGGGCCCGTGGCCCACCCCTGGCCCGCCACCACCGGCGACACGCGAGACAGGAACGGTTCTGCGCTCGCCTACCGGCTGCTCGCCGGCGGCCGCCCGCTCGGCACGCTCGTCATCGGCCGCTCCGGACTGCTCCCCTTCCCCGAGGAGATCACCGGACTGGTGGAGGATCTGAGCCGACGGGTCGCGCTCGGCATCGGCGCCGCCCGGCAGTACGCGCGCCAGGTCACCATCAGCTCCGTGCTCCAGCGCGGCCTGCTGCCCGGCGCGGTCGCCGAGATCCCCGGCATGCGCAGCGCCCTCGTCTACGAACCGCGCGACCAGGGCGGCCCCAGCGGCGACTTCTACGACCTCTTCCCGGCCGGCGACGGCCGCTGGTGCTTCGCCGTCGGCGACGTCCAGGGCAAGGGACCCGAGGCCGCCGTGGTCATCGGCCTCGTCCGGCCCTGGCTGCGGCTGCTCGCCCGCGAGGGCTACGGCGTCGCGGACGTGCTGGACCGCCTCAACCAGCTCCTGCTCGACGACGCCACCGAGGCGGCCGACGCCGCCGCCCGCGTCCTGGCCGCCGCGGGCGGCCGTCCCCCGGCCCCCGGCGACGCCCCGCAGACCCGCTTCCTGTCCCTGCTCTACGGCGAACTCGCCCCCTTCGAGGGCGGCGTCCGCTGCACCCTCGCCTGCGCCGGGCACCCGCTGCCGCTGACCCTGGACCGGAACGGCGCCGTACGGACGGTCGCCCGCCCGCAGACCCTGCTCGGCGTCATCGAGGACGAGACCTACACCTGCGACAGCTTCGAGCTGCGCACCGGCGACACGCTGCTCTGCGTCACCGACGGGGTCACCGAGCGGCGCAGCGGCTCCCGCCAGTTCGACGACGGCGACGGACTGGCCGCCGCCCTCGCCGGCTGCGCCGGACTCGACGCGCAGACCATCGCGGAGCGCATTCAGCGGCTGGTGCACGACTTCGGAGAACGCCCGCCCGAGGACGACCTGGCGTTGATGGTCCTCCAGATGGAGTGACGGCGTAGTGGCCGCGGGGCGGGTGCGCGGAGTGGCCGCAGGGGTGGGTGCGCGGAGTGACCGAGGGTGGGTGCGTTGAGTGGCCGCGGGGGCGGGTGGGACGGTGCGGGACTCGCTGCGGGTGGGTGCGGGGTGGGTGCGGCGGTGCGGGACTCGGCGCGGGGTGAGTGTGGGGTGGGCGCGGCGGTGCGGGGCTCGGCGCGCGGGGCGCGGGTGGAGGTGCGGGACGCGGGAGGAGGCGCGCGTCCTGGAGCGGAAGCGCGCGCCGGGCGGCCGCCGCGGGGCATAGTGCGGCGGTGCTGGACAATGGAGGACATGCCTTCCGCACTCCCCGACGGCGAGCCCGTCCCCGCCGACGGCGCGCTGCCCGCGTCCGCGCTCGCCGGGGCGCTCGGGCGGCCCCTCGGCTTCTACCTGCACGTCCCGTACTGCGCCACCCGCTGCGGCTACTGCGACTTCAACACCTACACCGCCTCCGAGCTGCGCGGCGCCGGCGGCGTGCTCGCCTCCCGCGACAATTACGCCGCCACCCTGGCCGACGAGGTGCGCCTCGCCCGCAAGGTGCTCGGCGACGACCCCCGCGAGGTCCGCACCGTCTTCGTCGGCGGCGGCACGCCCACCCTGCTCGCCGCCTCCGACCTGGTACGGATGCTGAACACGGTCCGCGAGGAGTTCGGGCTCGCCCCTGACGCGGAGATCACCACGGAGGCGAATCCCGAGTCGGTGGACCCGGCGTATCTGGCTGCCCTGCGCGAGGGCGGCTTCAACCGGATCTCGTTCGGCATGCAGAGCGCGCGCCGGCACGTGCTGAAGGTCCTGGACCGCACGCACACCCCCGGCCGCCCCGAGGCATGCGTGGCCGAGGCCCGCGCGGCCGGCTTCGAGCGCGTCAACCTGGACCTGATCTACGGCGCCCCCGGCGAGTCCGACGACGACTGGCGCGCCTCTCTGGACGCCGCCCTCGGCGCCGGCCCCGACCACGTCTCCGCGTACGCGCTGATCGTCGAGGAGGGCACCCAGCTCGCCCGCCGCATCCACCGCGGCGAGGTCCCCATGACGGACGACGACGTGCACGCCGACCGCTACCTGATCGCCGAGGACATGCTCTCCGCGGCGGGCTTCGACTGGTACGAGGTCTCCAACTGGGCCGCCTCCGCGTCCGGCCGCTGCCTGCACAACGAGCTGTACTGGCGCGGCGCCGACTGGTGGGGCGCGGGCCCGGGAGCGCACAGCCACGTCGGCGGCGTGCGCTGGTGGAACGTCAAGCACCCCGGCGCGTACGCCGCCGCCCTGGCCGGAGGCCGCTCCCCGGGCGCCGGCCGGGAACTCCTCACCGAGGAAGACCGCCGCGTCGAGCGCGTCCTCCTGGAACTGCGCCTGCGCGAGGGCGTCCCGCTGGACCTGCTGCACCCCGAGGGCCTGGCCGCCTCCCGCCGCGCCCTGACCGACGGCCTGCTGGAGCGTGCGCCGTACGAGGCGGGTCGCGCGGTCCTGACACTGCGCGGCCGACTGCTGGCGGACGCGGTGGTACGGGACCTGGTCGACTGAGGTCGCCTGGGGGCGCCTGAGAGGACCGTGCGGGTCGAGGGTGGTCAACGGCTGTTGGCCAACGTGCGTGGGCCTGTGCTCGTGGGCAACGGCCGTCGGCCAACCCGCGTGGGCCTCCACTTGGGGGCAAACGGCCGTTGGGCAACAGGCGTGGGCCACGCCCGCGAGTCAGCGCTCGTTGGTCAACGCGCGTGGGCTGGCGAGTGCGGGTCAACGCTTGTGGGCCAACATCTGTGGACCCAGGCTATTGGCTAGCGCGGGCGGGCCTACGCCTGTGGGCTCAACGGCCGTTGGTCAACGCGCGTGGATCATGGGTCGGCGCCTGCCGGTCAACGGCCGGTGGCCAACATCTGTGGGTCGACGCCTGCCGGTCAACAGCCGTTGGCCAGCGCGCATGGGCCTATGCCCATGGGCAAACGGCCGTCGGCCAACTCGCGTAGGCCTCCACGTGGGGGCAAACGGTTATTGGCCAACCCGTGTGGGCCAAGCCCGCGAGTCAACGCTCGTTGGCCAATGGGGGTGGGCCCCCAGGGGTAGGTCAACCGGAGTGGGCCAACAGCCGTAGGCCAGCGAACGTTGGCCCGCCCCACGCCCCCGCCGCCCTACGCCCCCGCCTCCCTGCACCCCCGCCGCCCTACACCCCCGCCTCCGTCACGAAGTCGATCAACTGCTCCACCCGCCCCAGCAACTCCGGCTCCAGGTCTTTGTAAGACCGCACCCGCGAGAGAATGTGCTGCCACGCCGCGCCGGTGTTCTCGGGCCAGCCCAGCGAGCGGCAGACGCCCTTCTTCCAGTCCTGGCCGTGCGGGATCCTGGGCCACGCCGCGATGCCGACCGAGGACGGTTTCACGGCCTCCCAGACGTCGATGTACGGGTGGCCGACGACCAGGGCGTGCTCGCCGGTCACCGACTCGGCGATGCGCCACTCCTTGGCGCCCGGGACGAGGTGGTCCACCAGGACGCCGAGGCGGGCGTCCGGGCCGGGCGCGAACTCCGCGACGACCGCGGGCAGGTCGTCCACGCCCTCCAGGTACTCCACCACCACGCCCTCGATGCGCAAATCGTCGCCCCACACCCGTTCGACCAGCTCGGCGTCGTGCCGGCCCTCCACGTAGATGCGCCCGGCGCGGGCCACGCGGGCGCGTGCGCCGGGCACGGCGACCGAGCCGGACGCCGTGCGGGCGGGGCGCGCGGGACCGGCGGCGGCCCTCACCAGCGTCACCGTCCGCCCCTCCAGCAGGAAGCCGCCAGGCTGGAGCGGGAACACCCGGTGCTTGCCGAAGCGGTCCTCCAGGGTCACCGTGCCCGCCTCGCAGCGGATCACGGCCCCGCAGAAGCCCGTTCCGGGCTCCTCCAGCACCAGGCCGGGCTCGGCCGGGACCTCCGGCACCGCCTTCGGCTTCTTCCAGGAAGGGGTCAGGTCCGCGTTGTACTGCCGCATTCGAGTGACGATAGGAGAAGTCCGCCGCCGATCAGGGAGACACGCCGAAACGGGTCGCCAGGGCGTCGCGCTGGGCCCGCACGAAGCCCACGTCGACCACCGCTCCGTGGCCGGGGACGTACAGCGCGTCCTCGCCGCCCAGCGCCAGCAGCCGGTCCAGGGCGGCGGGCCACCGGGACGGCACGGCGTCGGGTCCCGCCTGCGGCTCGCCGGACTCCTCGACCAGGTCGCCGCAGAACACCACCGGCCGCTCGCCGGGCGCCGACGCAGGCGCCAGCACCGCCAGATCGTGCCCGGTGTGCCCGGGGCCCACGTCCGCCAGCACCGCTTCCTGGCCGCCGCCCAGGGAGAGGGCCAGCCGGTCGGAGACTTCCCGGTCGGGCCGCACCAGGGCCGCCGCCGCCTCGTCCGCCGCCCGGGGCGCGAGACCGTGCGCCACGGCGTCGTCCCGCAGCTCGGCCCGCGCGCCCGCACCCCCGCCACCCGCGCCGCCGAGCAAGCCGCCCGCGCCGCCGAGCAAGCCGCTCGCACCGCCGCGCACGCCACCCGCACCACCGGACGCCCCGCCCACACCGTCACCCACCCCACCGGGCGCTCCGCCGCCGAGCACCGCCCCCGCCCCCGCGGCCGCGAAGACCTCCGCCCCGGGAAACGCCGCCGCCCCGAAGACGTGGTCGAAATGCGGATGCGTCAGCGCGAGAAGGGTCACACGGCCGCCCGCCAGTCGCTCCGCCCCGGCGCGCAGCCACGCGCCCTCCGCCAGGCTCGACCCGGCGTCCACGAGCAGCGCCGACCCCGCCCCCACGACCAGCCCGACCGTGCAGTCCCACACCGGCAGCCGCACCCTGTGCACCCCGTCGGCCAGCCGCTCCCAAACCGGCGCCGCCCGGCCCGCTTCCCGCGTCACCTTCATACCGGGACGTTAGGCCCTGCCGTCAAGCCACTGCCTACGGCCCCGCGACGCCCCGCACCCGTACGGGCCTCCCACCGCACCGATCCGTGAGCCGAGCACGCCTAGGAAGAGACCGGACTCTGAGCCAAGTACGGCCTGGTACGAAACCCAGGGTCCGGCGCGGCGAGAGCACACACCCTGACGCCGCGGCGCCGCCCTCCCGGCGCCCGACAGGAGAGCGGACGACGAGGCTCAGCCTCCCCGGCACCAGGCTCAGCCTCCCCGGCCCCGGGCCCAGCCTCCCCGGCCCCGGGCCCAGCCTCCCCGGCCCCGGGCCCAGCCTCCCCGGCCCCGGGCCCAGCCTCCCCGGCCCCGGGCCCAGCCTCCCCTCCAAGGGGCCCAACCCCCCCCAACCCCCGCCCAACCTCCCCGCCACCTCCCCGCCAAGGGCTCCACCCCCCACCCCCCGCCCAACCTCCCCCGCCCCGGCCTTGCCGCCAGTGCACCCGACGACCGTACACTGGCCGGGGAATGCTGGCACTCGTATGCGCCGAGTGCCAGGCGAGCGCGTCGAGTGCCGGGCGGCGCCGTGGAAAGCGACTGGAGGTGTGCGCGGGTGCTCAGCGAGCGACGGCTTCAGGTGTTGCGCGCCATCGTCCAGGACTACGTGGGGACCGAGGAGCCGGTCGGCTCCAAGGCCCTGACCGAGCGGCACAGCCTCGGCGTCTCCCCGGCCACGGTCCGCAACGACATGGCCGTCCTGGAGGACGAGGGCTACATCGCCCAGCCGCACACCAGCGCCGGCCGCATCCCCACCGACCGGGGCTACCGCCTGTTCGTGGACAAGCTCGCCGGGGTCAAGCCGATGACCGGCCCGGAGCGGCGCGCGATCCAGCACTTCCTGGACGGCGCCGTCGACCTCGACGACGTGGTGGCCCGCACGGTGCGGCTGCTGGCGCAGCTCACCCGGCAGGTCGCCGTGGTGCAGTACCCGTCGCTGACCCGTTCCACGGTGCGGCACGTGGAACTGCTGTCGCTGGCGCCCGCGCGCCTGATGCTCGTGCTGATCACGGACACCGGGCGGGTCGAGCAGCGGATGATCGACTGCACGGTCCCCTTCGGGGAGACCTCGCTCGCCGACCTGCGGGCGCGGCTGAACAGCCGGATCGCCGGCCGCCGTTTCGCGGACGTGCCGCAGTTGGTGGAGGACCTGCCCGACGGCTTCGACCTGGAGGACCGGAGTACGGTCTCCACGGTGCTGTCCACGCTCATGGAGACCCTGGTCGAGGAGAACGAGGAGCGGCTGATGATCGGCGGCACCGCCAATCTCACCCGCTTCGCACATGACTTCCCTCTCACCATCCGGCCGGTGCTGGAGGCGCTGGAGGAGCAGGTCGTGATGCTCAAGCTGCTCGGTGAGGCGCAGGATCCGGGCATGACCGTGCGCATCGGTCACGAGAACGCCTACGAAGGACTCAACTCCACGTCCATCGTGTCGGTGGGCTACGGTTCGGGCGGCGAGGCAGTCGCCAAGCTCGGCGTGGTCGGACCGACCCGCATGGACTACCCGGGAACGATGGGAGCGGTACGCGCAGTGGCACGGTACGTCGGACAGATCCTGGCGGAGTCGTAAGTGGCCACGGACTACTACGCCGTTCTCGGCGTGCGCCGCGACGCGTCGCAGGATGAGATCAAGAAGGCGTTCCGTCGGCTCGCGCGCGAGCTGCACCCGGACGTCAACCCCGATCCGAAGACCCAGGAGCGGTTCAAGGAGATCAACGCCGCCTACGAGGTGCTGTCGGACCCGCAGAAGAAGCAGGTCTACGACCTCGGCGGCGATCCGCTCTCGCAGGCCGGCGGGGGCGGCGCGGGCGGCTTCGGGGCGGGCGGCTTCGGCAACTTCTCCGACATCATGGACGCGTTCTTCGGCACGGCGTCGCAGCGCGGGCCGCGCTCGCGCACCCGCCGGGGCCAGGACGCGATGATCCGGCTGGAGGTGGAGCTGGACGAGGCGGCCTTCGGCACGACCAAGGACATCCAGGTCGACACCGCCGTCGTCTGCAACACCTGCAACGGCGAGGGCGCGGCGCCGGGCACCTCCGCGCAGACCTGCGACATGTGCCGTGGCCGCGGCGAGGTCTCGCAGGTGACCCGGTCCTTCCTGGGCCAGGTCATGACGTCCCGCCCCTGCCCCCAGTGCCAGGGCTTCGGCACGGTCGTGCCGAACCCGTGCCCGGAGTGCGCGGGCGACGGCCGCATCCGCGCCCGCCGCACCCTGACGGTGAAGATCCCGGCCGGTGTGGACAACGGCACGCGGATCCAGCTCGCGGGCGAGGGCGAGGTCGGCCCCGGCGGCGGCCCGGCCGGCGACCTGTACGTCGAGATCCACGAGCTGCCGCACTCGACCTTCCAGCGGCGCGGCGACGACCTGCACTGCACGGTCACCCTCCCGATGACCGCGGCGTCCCTGGGCACCAAGGTGCCGCTGAAGACCCTGGACGGCCTGGAGGACGTCGACATCCGGCCGGGCACCCAGTCCGGCCAGTCGATCCCGCTGCACGCCCGGGGCGTCACGCATCTGCGCGGCGGCGGCCGGGGCGACCTCATCGTGCACGTCGAGGTGCAGACCCCGTCCAAGCTCGACCCCGAGCAGGAGCGCCTGCTGCGCGAGCTGGCCAAGCTGCGCGGCGAGGAGCGCCCCCAGGGCCAGTTCCAGCCGGGGCAGCAGGGCCTGTTCTCCCGGCTGAAGGACGCCTTCAACGGCCGGTGACCGTCCACGGGGCCGCGGCGCACGCGAAAGCGTGCCCGGCGCACGCGCACGCGTGCCCGCCGCGGCCCCCGGCCTGATCGACGGGCTGCCCGGTTTCGGGTCCCTGCCCGGAACATGGCACCATGCGGTCATGTCCTCCGCGCTGACCGATCTCTTCACGCACCCGATCGTGCAGGCCCCCATGGCGGGCGGTCCCGCCGGGCCGCGCCTGGCCGCCGCGGTGTCGGAGGCCGGCGGGCTCGGGTTCCTCGCCGCGGGCTACAAGACCGCGGACGGCATGTACCAGGAGATCAAGCAGGTCCGCGGGCTGACCGGCCGGCCGTTCGGCGTGAACGTCTTCGTGCCGCAGGCCGAGCACGCCGAGTCCGGCGCCGTGGGCCTCTACGCGCAGCAGCTCGCGGGCGAGACCGCCTGGTACGACGCCGAGCTGGGCGACCCGGAGTGCGGCCGGGACGACGGCTACGACGTCAAGCTCGCCGCCCTGCTCGACGACCCGGTGCCGGTCGTCTCCTTCCACTTCGGCGTGCCGGCCCGTGAGGTCGTCGACTCCCTGCACCGCGTCGGGACGCTCGTCGCGGTCACCGCGACCACCGTGGAGGAGGCGCAGGCCGTGCGGGCGGCGGGCGCGGACGCGGTGATCGCGCAGGGCGTGGAGGCCGGCGGCCACCAGGGCACGCACCGCGACATACCGGAGAGCGAAGGCGCGGCCCACGGCGTGCTGTCCCTGGTCGCCCTGGTCCGCGAGGCGGTGACCCTCCCGGTGGTCGCCGCGGGCGGCATCATGCGCGGCGGCCAGATCGCCGCCGTGCTCGCGGCCGGGGCGAGCGCCGCGCAACTGGGCACGGCGTTCCTCGCCGCCGACGAGTCCGGCGCGCACGCCCTGCACAAGCGGGCCCTGACCGACCCCCTCTTCCCGCACACCGAGCTGACCCGCGCCTTCAGCGGGCGGCCCGCCCGCGGCCTGGTCAACCGCTTCCTGCGCGAGCACGGCCCGTACGCGCCCGCCGCCTACCCGGAGGTCCACCGCCTCACGGCGCCGCTGCGCAAGGCCGCCGCCGAGGCGGGCGACCCGCAGGGCATGGCGCTGTGGGCGGGACAGGGCCACCGGATGGCCCGGGAGATGCCCGCCGGACGGCTGGTGGAGGTTCTGGTCACCGAACTGGACGCGGCCCGAGCGGGGTTGGCGGCCCGTCCGGCCGCGGGAGGCGGCCCGCGATGACCAAGCCGGTGTTCGTGGTCGACGAACTGCGCGTCATTGGACCGGAGTTCGTGCTGGAGGGAGCCGAGGGCCGGCACGCGGTCTCGGTGAAGCGGCTGCGCCCCGGCGAGGACGTGATCCTCACCGACGGGCGCGGGCGCTGGACCGAGGGCGTGGTGAAGGCCGCCGAGGGCAAGGACCGCCTGGTCCTCACGGACCTCCAGATCTCGCACGAGGAAGCCCCGGAGGCGCCCCGCATCACCGTCGTCCAGGCGCTCCCCAAGGGCGACCGGGGCGAACTCGCCGTGGAGACGATGACCGAGGTCGGCGTCGACGCGATCGTGCCCTGGTCCGCCGCCCGCTGCATCACGCAGTGGAAGGGCGAGCGCGGGGCGAAGGCGCTCGCCAAGTGGCGGGCGACGGCCCGCGAGGCCGGCAAGCAGTCCCGCCGGGTGCGCTTCCCGGAGGTCGCGGACGCCGCGACGACCCGGCAGGTCGCCGCCCTCCTCGCCCGCGCCGACTTCGCCGCCGTCCTGCACGAGACCGGCTCGTCGCCGCTGGCCTCCGCCGAACTCCCCGCCGAGGGCGAGATCGTGCTCGTCGTCGGCCCCGAAGGCGGCGTCTCTCCCGAGGAGCTGGCCCTGTTCGAGGAGGCGGGCGCACGGGCGTACGTCCTCGGGCGTACGGTGCTGCGTACATCGACCGCGGGGACCGCGGCCGCCGCCCTGCTCCTGGGCCGGACCGGACGGTGGTCCTGACCGGCGCGAGCCGGCCGGAGGCTCGGACCGCGGCGTCACGCGCCCCGGGACACGGGTCCCGGACGACACAGGGGACCACCGTGGAACTCGCCCAAGTCCGACTGCTCGTCGACGACTTCGCCGCCTGCTACCGCTTCTACGCCGACGTGCTCGCCCTCAAGCCGCAGTCGGGCGCGGCGACGGGACCGTACGAGAAGTTCAGTCCCGCCACCGGCTCGGCGGGCGTCGCGTTGCAGGACCGCGCGATGATGGCCGAAGTGCTGGGCGAGCTGGGGGACGCGGCGACCGGCCACCGCTCCCTGGTGGTGCTGCGCGTGGACGACCTGGACGCCTACTGCGCCGAGATAGCCGGCCGCGGCGCCGACCTGCTGCACGGTCCGGCCGCCCTGACGGACCGGATGCGCGTCGCCCATCTCAAGGACCCTGAGGGCAACTTGGTGGAACTCCAGGAGTGGCTGCTGCTGCGCCCCTGAGCGCGCCGCCGGGCGACGGCGTCCCGCCTGGGCCGGGTGCGGGCGGTTTCACGGGGGCGGCTGCGAGCGGCTCCCCGTCGAAGCGCCCGGCGGCCGGGCCGCTCGGACCGGCCCCGCCGACCGGTCCGGGCGCGTAAGGGGCGCGTGAGCGGCGCGTGAAGGGCGCAGGTTGCGCGCCGGGTGAACCGGACCCCTGTCCGCGGGCGCCGCTTGCTGCGTAGGGTGATCACGTGACTCAGCCCGCATCGTCTGTTCCGCCCGCCCCGGCCGCGCCGACGCCGGCGGCGTACCTCCGCTTCCCGCACCTGCACGGCGAGTTCGTCGCCTTCACCGCCGAGGACGACGTGTGGCTCGCGCCGCTGGACGGCGGGCGGGCCTGGCGGGTCAGCGCCGACAACGCGCCGGTGGACCACCCCCGTATCTCGCCCGACGGCGCCAGCGTCGCCTGGACCTCCGCCCGGGACCGCGCCCCCGAGGTGCACGTCGCCCCCGTGGAGGGCGGCCCGGCCACCCGCCTGACCTACTGGGGAAGTCAGCGCACCCAGGTGCGCGGCTGGACGCCGGACGGCCGGGTGCTCGCGCTCAGCACGCAGGGCCAGGCGAGCCTGCGCCGCAGTTGGGCCCACGCCGTCCCGCTGGACGGAGGACCGGCCGAGGTGCTGCCCTACGGCCCGGTCGGCGACGTCGCCCACGGACCGCACACCGTCCTGCTGTCCGCGCCGATGGGCCGTGAGGCGGCCTGGTGGAAGCGGTACCGGGGCGGCACCGCGGGCAAGCTGTGGATCGACCGCGGCGGCGAGGGCGACTTCGCGCGGCTGCACGAGGACCTGGACGGCAACCTGGAGTGCCCGATGTGGGTGGGGGAGCGGGTGGCGTTCCTCTCCGACCACGAGGGCGCCGGCGCGCTGTACTCCTCCCTCGCCGACGGCTCCGACCTGCGCCGGCACACCCCCGTGGACGGCTTCTACGCCCGCCACGCCGCCACCGACGGCGCCCGCGTCGTCTACTCCAGCGCGGGCGGGCTGTGGCTGCTGGACGGCCTCGACGGCGCTGAGCCGCGCCCGCTGGAGATCCGGCTCGGCGGCCCGCGCAAGGGCCTCCAGCCCCAACTGCTCAACGCCGCCCGCTGGTTCGGCGCCGCCGCCCCCGACCACACGGCGCGCGGCAGCGCCGTCGCGGTGCGCGGCGCCGTCCACTGGGTCACCCACCGCTCGGGCCCGGCCCGCGCGCTCGCCGCCGAGCCCGGGGTGCGGGCCCGGCTGCCGCGCGCCTTCCGCGTCGACGGCGAGGAGTGGGCGGTGTGGGTGACCGACGCGGAGGGCGAGGACGCCCTGGAGTTCGCGCCCGCCACCGGAACCGCCCCCGGCGCGACCCCGCGCCGGCTCGCCGCCGGGCGGCTCGGCCGGGTCCTGGAGCTGGCCATGGCCCCCGACGGCAGCCGCGCCGCCGTCGCCGCGCACGACGGGCGGCTGCTGCTCGTCGAACGCGAGACCGGCGAGGTCCGCGAGGTCGACCGCAGCGAGCACGGCGACGTCTGCGACCTCGCCTTCTCGCCCGACTCCGGCTGGCTCGCCTGGTCCCACCCCGGCCCGAGTCCGCTGGCCCAGCTCCGCCTGGCCCGCACCGCCGACCTGTCGGTCACCGAGGCGACCCCGCTGCGCTTCCGCGACCACGCGCCCGCCTTCACCCTCGACGGCAAGCACCTGGCCTTCCTCTCCCACCGCTCCTTCGACCCGGTCTACGACGAGCACGTCTTCGACCTGGCCTTCGTGGAGAGCTCCCGCCCGCACCTGATCACGCTGGCCGCGACCACGCCCTCCCCGTTCGGCCCGCAGCGGCACGGCCGCCCCTTCGAGGCGTCCGACAAGCCCGACAAGTCTGACAAGTCAGAGAATCAGGACGCCTCGGACGGCGAGGGCGTCCCCGCCACCCGGATCGACCTGGACGGCCTCGCCGACCGCATCGTGCCCTTCCCGGTCGAGGCCGCCCGCTACTCGAACCTGCGGGCCGCCCGCGACGGCGTGCTCTGGCTCCGGCACCCGGTGATCGGCGTGCTCGGCGCCGGCCGCGCCACCCCCGACGACCCCGACCCGAAGACCGAGCTGGAACGCTACGACCTGGCCCAGCGGCGGATCGAGCATCTGGCCGCGGACGCCGATCACTTCGAGGTCAGCGGCGACGGCCGCCGGGTGCTGCTGTGGACCGACGGCAGGCTCAAGGTCGTGCCCAGCGACCGGCGCGCCTCGGGCGACGAGGACAGCGACTCCCACCTCACCGTCGACCTCGGCCGGGTGCGGCAGACCGTCGACCCGGCCGCCGAGTGGCGGCAGATGTACGAGGAGACCGGCCGCGTCATGCGGGACAACTTCTGGCGCCCCGACATGGGCGGCGTCGACTGGGACGCCGTGCTCGACCGCTACCGGCCCGTCCTGGACCGCCTGGCCACCCACGACGACCTGGTGGACCTGCTGTGGGAGGTGCACGGCGAACTGGGCACCTCGCACGCCTACGTCACGCCCCACGGGCCCTCCGGCGACGGCGTCCGGCAGGGTCTGCTCGGCGCGGACGTCTCCCGCCACGAGGACGGCAGTTGGCGCATCGACCGGATCCTGCCCTCGGAGACCTCCGACCCGCACGCGCGCAGCCCGCTGGCCGCGCCCGGCGCGGCGGTGCGCGCCGGGGACGCCATCGTCGCCGTCGGCGGCCGGCCGGTCGATCCGGTCACCGGGCCCGGCCCGCTGCTCGTCGGCACGGCGGGCCGCCCGGTCGAGCTGACCGTCTCCCCGTCCGGCGGCGGCGACTGCCGGCACGCGGTGGTGGTGCCGCTCGCCGACGAGGAGCCGCTGCGCTACCACGCGTGGGTGGCCGACCGCCGCGCCTACGTGCACGAGAAGTCCGGCGGCCGGCTCGGCTACCTGCACGTGCCGGACATGCAGGCGCCCGGCTGGGCGCAGATCCACCGCGACCTGCGCGTGGAGGTGGCCCGCGAGGGCCTGGTCGTCGACGTGCGGGAGAACCGCGGCGGGCACACCTCGCAGCTCGTCGTGGAGAAGCTGGCCCGGCGGATCGTCGGCTGGGACCTGCCGCGCGGGATGCGGCCGGAGAGCTACCCGCGCGACGCGCCGCGCGGCCCCGTCGTCGCCGTGGCCAATGAGTTCTCCGGCTCCGACGGCGACATCGTCAACGCGGCGATCAAGGCGCTGGGCATCGGACCGGTGGTCGGCGTCAGGACCTGGGGCGGCGTGGTCGGCGTCGACAGCCGCTACCGCCTGGTCGACGGCACGCTGATCACCCAGCCGAAGTACGCCTTCTGGCTGGAGGGCTACGGCTGGGGGGTGGAGAACCACGGCGTGGACCCGGACGTCGAGGTCGTCCAGCGCCCCCAGGACCACGCGGCGGGCCGCGACGTCCAGTTGGACGAGGCGGTCCGGATCGCGCTGGAGGCCCTGGAGCACACCCCGGCGAAGATCCCGCCGTCCCTGCCCTGAACCGTCCGGCCGTGCGCGGCGCCGCTCGGTAGCATGCACCCGTACCCGATCGACTCCCGAGGAGCGCCGCATGGCAGGGGAACCCCAGGACGACTGCCTGTTCTGCAAGATCGTCGCAGGCCAGGTCCCGGCGACGATCGTCCGGGAGACGGAGACGACCGTCGCCTTCCGCGACATCAACCCCCAGGCGCCCACCCACGTCCTGGTCATCCCCAAGGCCCACTACCGGGACGCCGCAGCCCTCGCCGACGGCGCCCCGGAGCTGGCCGCCGACGTGCTGCGCGAGACCCGGGCCGTCGCCGAGGAGGAGAAGCTGGAGAGCTACCGCACGGTGTTCAACAGCGGCGCCGGCGCCGGACAGACCGTGTGGCACGCGCACGCCCACCTCCTGGGCGGCCGCGGCCTCCAGTGGCCCCCCGGCTAGACCGCGCGGAAAGCCCGAACTCCCGTGTCCGCCCGTGAACTCGTCGTCCTCGGCACCGCCAGCCAGGTCCCGACCCGGCACCGCAACCACAACGGCTACCTGCTGCGCTGGGACGGCGAGGGCATCCTGTTCGACCCCGGCGAGGGCACCCAGCGGCAGATGCTGCGCGCCGGGGTCGCGGCGCACGACCTGAACCGGATCTGCGTCACCCACTTCCACGGCGACCACAGCCTGGGCCTGGCCGGGGTGATCCAGCGCGTCAACCTCGACCGGGTGCCGCACCCGGTCACCGCGCACTACCCGCGCTCGGGCCAGCGGTTCTTCGACCGGCTGCGGTACGCCACCGCCTACCGCGAGACGGTCGCCCTCGCCGAGGCCCCCGTCGACGCCGACGGCGTCCTCGTCGCCGCCGGGGCGTACACCCTGGAGGCCCGCCGCCTGTCCCACCCGGTCGAGTCCTTCGGCTACCGGCTGGTCGAGCCGGACGGGCGCCGCATGCTGCCCGACCGGCTCGCCGCGCACGGCATCCAGGGCCCCGACGTGGGCCGCCTCCAGCGGGACGGCTCGCTGCGCGGGGTGCCGCTGGACGCGGTGAGCGAGGTCCGGCGCGGACAGCGGTTCGCGTTCGTCATGGACACCCGGCTGTGCGAGGGCGTGCACGCGCTCGCCGAGGGCTGCGACCTGCTCGTCATCGAGTCGACCTTCCTCGACGAGGACGAGCGCCTGGCCGTCGAGCACGGTCACCTGACGGCTGGTCAGGCCGCCCGCGCCGCCCGGGACGCGGGCGTGCGGCATCTCGTCCTCACCCACTTCAGCCAGCGCTACACCGACCCCGAGGAGTTCGAGCGCCAGGCGCGGGCGGCCGGGTACGAGGGCGAGCTGACGGTGGCCCGCGACCTGCTCCGAGTGCCGCTGCCGAAACGGCGCTGACCAGGCCGTACGATGCTCTGATGCCCCTCCCCAAAGCCGAACTGCACCTGCACGTCGAAGGCACCCTGGAGCCCGAGCTGGCCTTCGAGCTGGCCGCGCGCAACGGTGTGAGACTGCCCTACGCCGACACCGAGGCGCTGCGCGAGGCGTACCGGTTCGAGGACCTCCAGTCCTTCCTGAACCTGTACTACGAGCTGATGGCCGTCCTGCGCACCGAGCGGGACTTCGCGGACCTGGCCGACGCCTATCTGGCGCGGGCCGCGGCGCAGGGCGTACGGCACGCGGAGATCTTCTTCGACCCGCAGGCGCACCTCGCCCGCGGCGTCTCCCTGGACACGGTGGTCGAGGGGCTGTGGCGGGCGCTGAGCGCCGGCGAGGAGAAGCACGGCGTCTCCACCCAGCTCATCCTGTGCTTCCTGCGGGACGAGTCCGCCGAGTCGGCGCTGCGCACGCTGGAGGCCGCCCGGCCCTACCTGGACCGGATCGCCGGGATCGGCCTGGACTCGGCCGAGGTCGGGCACCCGCCGGCGAAGTTCCGCGAGGTCTACGAGGCCGCCGCCGCCCTCGGCCTGCGCCGCGTGGCGCACGCGGGGGAGGAGGGCCCGCCGGAGTACATCGCCGAGGCGCTGGACGTGCTCGGCGTCGAGCGCGTCGACCACGGCCTGCGCTGCATGGAGGACCCGGCCCTGGTCGAGCGCCTGGTGCGCGAGCGCGTCCCGCTGACCCTGTGCCCGCTGTCCAACGTCCGGCTGCGCACCGTCGACACCCTCGCCGACCACCCGCTGCCCGCCATGCTGGACGCCGGCCTGCTGTGCACGGTCAACTCCGACGACCCGGCCTACTTCGGCGGCTACGCCGGGGACAACTTCGACGCCGTCCGCGAAGCGCTCGGCCTGAGCGAGGACCGGCTGCGCGAGCTGGCCCGCAACTCCTTCCTCGCCTCCTTCCTGGAGCACGACGAGGAGCGGCGGCGGCGGTATCTGGCGGAGGTGGAGGCGTACCGGTTCCCGTAGGGGGGGCGGGGTCGCCTCGGGGCGGTTGACGCCGCGGAATCGCCCCGGGGCGCCGTTGACGGTCCTCGTTCGCCTACCTAATCTCCGTCTGTATACGTGGACGCCGTGGGCTCTCTGGGCTCTCTGGGCTCAATGGGCTCTGGGGGGGGGCGCCGTCCGCGTGGTTCGACGTCTACCGGGGGAGATGATCGGTTCCGTGACCCGCGACCTCGCCGTCACCGGGGTGCGGCTGACGCCGGTCCTGGTGGCCGACCCGCCGCTGCTGAACACCCAGGGCCTGCACCAGCCGTACACCCCCCGTCTGATCGTCGAGGTGGAGACCGCGGGCGGGGCGACCGGCGTCGGGGAGACGTACGGGGACACGCGGTACCTGGAGCTGGCGCGTCCGATGGCCGACGAGCTGATCGGACGTCAGGTCAGCGACGTGAACGCGCTGCACGCGCTCGACGTCGCCGTGGACGCCTCCCGGGTCGACGGCGCCGTGGGCGGCGGCGGCCTGCGCGGGGCGCAGACCGCCGACAAGCTGCGCCTGTCGGTCGTCTCCGCCTTCGAGGTCGCCTGCCTGGACGCCCTCGGCAAGGCGCTCGGCCTGCCCGTGCACGCCCTGCTCGGCGGCAAGGTGCGCGACGCGGTCGAGTACAGCGGCTACCTGTTCTACAAGCGGGCCCGCCACCCCGACGGCGTGCCCGCCGAGCCGGAGCGCTGGGGCGCCGCCCTGGACCCGGCCGGCGTGGTGGCCCAGGCGAAGGCGTTCCAGGAGCGGTACGGCTTCACCTCCTTCAAGCTCAAGGGCGGGGTGTTCCCGCCGGACGAGGAGATCGCCGCCGTCCGCGCGCTGGCCGAGGCGTTCCCCGGCTGCCCGCTGCGCCTGGACCCCAACGGCGCCTGGTCGGTGGAGACCGCGGTGCGCGTAGCGGAGGAGCTGGGGGACGTCCTGGAGTATCTGGAGGACCCCGCGCTCGGCACGCCCGCGATGGCCGAGGTGGCGGCCCGGCTGAAGGGCGCGGCGGGCGGCGATGGGCGGCGGAACGCACTGCCGCTGGCCACCAACATGTGCGTGACCTCCTTCGCGGAGATCGAGGAGGCGTTCACCCGGGGCGCGGTGCAGGTGGTGCTCGCCGACCACCACTACTGGGGCGGCCTGCGCAGCACCCAGCACCTCGCGGCCCTGTGCGCCGCCTTCGGCGTCGGCGTGTCCATGCACTCCAACACCCATCTGGGCGTCAGCCTGGCCGCGATGACCCACGTGGCGGCCACCGTGCCGAACCTGCGGCACGCCTGCGACACCCACTACCCCTGGCAGGCGGAGGACGTCCTCACCGAGCGCCTGGCCTTCGACGGCGGCCGGATCGCCGTCTCCGACGCCCCCGGCCTCGGCGTCGCCCTCGACCGCGCCGAACTGGCCCGCCTGCACCGGCGGTGGGCCGAGGACGACGGCGCCTTCCGCGACCGCGACGACGCGGCGGCGATGCGGGTCGCCGCCCCCGGATGGACCGCGCCCGCTGTGCCCCGCTGGTAGGGCCGCCGCCCCGTCCCGCCGCCCGTCACCGGCCGCTCCCGGCCGCGGCGGCCGACGTGCGCCCGGCGCTCTGGGGCACACTGGCCTGATCCGCACCACGTCAGGGAGCACGCCGTGACCGCGTCCCACCCGCCCGCCGGAGAGGGCCAGGAACCCCCGGAGCCCCGGGACTCCCCGGGAGCCGGGGACTGCCCGCAGGCCCAGGACCGCCCGGACGACCGCGAGCGCCCGAAGGATCAGGGGTTCCCGGACGGCTGGGAGCGGCTGGGGGACCGGGAGTGTCCGGAGGGCCGACTGCGGCCGGAGGATCAGGGGCGCGCGGGCGACCGCGAGCGCCCGGAGGACCAGAGGTTCCCGGACGGCCGGGAGCGGCTGGGGGACCGGGAGTGCCCGGAGGATCAGGGGTCCTCGGACGGCCGGGAGTGGCTAGGCGACCGGAAGTGTCCGGAGGGCCGACTGCGTCCGGAGGTTCAGGGGCGCGCGGGCGACCGCGAGCGCCCCGACGACAGCGAGCCTCCGGAGGATCAGGGGCGCCCGGACGACCGCGAGCCCCCGGAGGACCAGGGGCCCCCGGACGGCCGGGAGTACATCGTCGGAGCGCCGCACGCGCTCCTCGGGCCCCGGGTGGACCCGTTGGCCGGACTGCGCACCGCGGCCGACCCGCCCTGCGACGTCTACCTCACCGGCACCGTCTTCCTCGACATCGTCTTCACCGGGCTGGAGTGCGCCCCGCGGCGCGGCACCGAGTCCTGGGCGCGCGGGATGGGGTCGAGTCCGGGAGGCGTCGCCAACATGGCGACGGCGCTGGCCCGTCTGGGCCTGCGCACCTCCCTCGCGGCGGCCTTCGGCGACGACCACTACGGCGAGTACTGCTGGGACGCGCTGGAGCAGGGCGAGGGCATCGACCTCTCCCCGTCCCGCACCGCTCCCGGCTGGCACTCGCCGGTCACCGTCTCCATGGCCTACGAGGGCGAGCGCACCATGGTCTCGCACGGCCACGAGCCGCCCCCCGACGCCGAGTTCGCCGAGGAGGCCGCCGTGTGCCCGCCGCCCGCGCGTGCCGCCGTCGCCTCCCTGACCCCCGGCAGACGCGCCCCCTGGATCGCCGCCGCCGCCCGCCGGGGCACGCGTGTCTTCGGGGACGTCGGCTGGGACGACACCGGCGCCTGGGACCTGGCCGGCCTCGCCGACCTGGAGCACTGCGAGGCGTTCCTGCCGAACGCCGAGGAGGCCATGCGCTACACGGGCGCCGACTGTCCCCGCGGCGCCGCGCACGCGCTCACCGAGTTCGTCCCGGTCGCGGTGGTCACCCTCGGCGCGGAGGGCGCCTACGCCGTCGACCGGCGCACCGGGGAGACCGCCGAGGTCCCGGCCATCGAGGTCGAGGCGCTGGACCCGACGGGCGCGGGCGACGTGTTCGTGGCCGGGTTCGTCACCGGCACGCTGGCCGGCTGGCCGCTGGCCGACCGGCTCGCCTTCGCCGGACTCACCGCCGCGCTGTCGGTCCAGGAGTTCGGCGGCTCGCTGTCGGCCCCCGACTGGTCCGAGATCGCCGCCTGGTGGCGGCGGGTGCAGTCGGTGGAGGGCCAGGACCCGGCCGCCCTGCGGCGGTACGCCTTCCTGGACCGCCTGGCGCCGGAGGCGGGCGTGGAACCGTGGCCGCGGCGCCGGGCCGTGCCGACCATCGGCTTCGGCCGCTGGGCCTGACAGGCTCCGACCGCGAGGCCGCTGGTGCGGCGGGTCGCGGGAGGCGCAGGGGGGCGCGTGCGCTGGGAGGGACGGGTGCGCTAAGAAGGGCTCGTGCGCCCAGAGGGACCGGTACGGTACGCCGGGCCCAGAGGTACCCACGCGCTCGAAGTGGCCCGTGCGCTCAGCAGTACCCACGCGCTCAGAGCGGCCCGTGCGCCGTGAGGGACCGATACGCCACGCCCCGAGGAACCCACGCGCCACGGAAGGCCGCGTGCGCCGCGCGAGCCGCGTACACCGCGAGGGACTCATGCGCCTCGGCAGCCGCGTACACCGCGAGGGACTCATGCGCCTCAGATGCCTCGGGTGCCTCGAAAGCATCACCGGCGCCACCACGCCAGACGGACAAGTGACATTTACTGCTCGTTCACTGCCGAAATCGAGCAGTATCGCGCACGCAGCCAGTACGCTCGCTGGTGCACGGGCTACCGCACCCCCTGACCCATGACCGCCTCCTGACTCCCTCCGTCGAAGGACATGTGTCGTGCGCAGACCATCCCGCAGCCCCGGAGCGCTCCTCGCCCTTCTCGCCATGGCCGCCGGCCTGCCCCTCGCCGCGACCGCGTCCCAGCAGGCGCGGGCCGCGACGCCGGCGGCGCCGACACAGCAGGCGGCACGGCCGGCGCCCCGGCTCGCCGCGTCCGCAGACCACCTCACCCTGACCGTCCCGCCGACCTCCGGCGCCCCCGGCTACGCGCTGCGGGTGACGAGAAGTCAACTGTCGTTCACCACCAGCAGCTCGGGCGCCACCGTGCTGGCCACCGCGACCGGCGGCGACGGCGCGCTGCGCTTCCGCGCAGGCGGCGCGTGGCGCCACGCCACCCGCGTGACCCGCTGGTCCTGGCAGCACGGCACGCTCGCCCTGACCGCCGACACCACCGTCCCCGGCGTCACCGTAGAGGCCCGCGTCACGCCCGCCGCGGACCGCTACCGGCTGGACTGGCAGGTCGACGGCGCCTCCCCCGAACAACTCGGCCTCGCCTACGACCTGAAGTCGGCCGGGCACTGGTACGGCCACGGCGAGACGCAGACCCCGCACGGCGGCCCCGCCACCGACCAGCCGTGGCCGCTGGACAGCGGCGAGGTGGTCCACCCGGGCTTCGGACCCGCCTCCTACTACATGGTGGACCCCTTCTGGTTCACCTCGCGCGGCGCCGGACTGCGGGTGGACACCGGCCACGTCATGAACGTGGCGATCAACCAGGGCGAGGACGGCCTCGGCCGCTTCGACGTCGCGTCGGCGGACCCCTACCGGTCGACGGTCTTCGTGGAGCGGACGCCGCTCGACGTGTACCGCGACTACGTCGGCGTCGTGGGCAAGCCCGCGAAGAGCGACGCCTCCTACCGCCAGTACGCCGAGCCGGTGTGGAACTCCTGGGCGCAGTTCTACACCAAGGTCGACCAGGCCAAACTCCTCGACTACGCCCAGGACCTGCACGACCACGGCATCACCGGGCACGCGCTCCAGCTCGACGACAAGTGGGAGTCCGACTACGGGAACATGACCTTCGACGCGAAGGCGTACCCCGACCCCGCCGCCATGTCCCGGAAGATCCACGGCCTGGGCTTCGACTTCGGCCTGTGGGTCACCCTGTGGATCAACCTCGACTCCGACCAGTACCAGTACGCCGCCGACCACGGCTACCTCCTCAAGGACGCCGCCGACCCGGCCAAGCCCTGCACGGTCACCTGGTGGAACGGCAAGGCGGGCATCGTCGACCTGGGCAACCCGCAGGCCGAGTCCTGGTATGCGGGCCGCCTGAAGTCCCTGATGGGCGCCTACGGCGTCGACGGCCTCAAGTTCGACACCCGCTTCTTCGACGAGCGGTGCGCCCCGCACCCGGGCTACCAGCCCGCCGACTACCAGCGTCTGGGCGCGGAACTGGCCGACGGCTACGACCTCCAGGGCGTCGGCATCCGGGTCCACTGGGACACCGCCGCGCACCGGGCCGGGTTCGTCACCCGCCAGGTGGACAAGGGCACCGGCTGGGACTCGCTGCGCGCCTCCGTCACGCAGAACCTCGCCATCTCCACGATCGGCTACCCCTTCGTCGCCACCGACATGATCGGCGGCTCCAGCGCCAAGCCCTCGCCCACCAAGGAGGTCCTGGTCCGCTGGGCCCAGTCCGCGGCGCTGATGCCGCTGATGTACGCGTCCACCTCGCCGGTGGACACCGTCGACCCGACCACCGGCAAGAAGGTGGTCTACGACCGGGAGACGACCGCCCTCTACCGCGAGGCCGTTGCCCGCCACCGCCGCCTGGCCCCTTACATCTGGGACCAGGTCCGGCACACGCTGAAGACCGGCGACCCGATCATGCGCCCGCTGTTCTTCGACTACCCCCACGACCAGGCGGCCTACACGGTCGCCGACGAGTGGATGCTGGGCCCGGCCGTCCTGGCAGCCCCCCAACTCACCGACGCCCCCACCCGCAGCATCCACCTCCCCCCGGGCGCCTGGTACGACGTGGCCCACGCCCGCATCCTCCGCGGCGCCCAGACCCTCAAGTCCTACGCCACCCCCCTGGGCGCCACGCCCGCCTTCATCAACCTCAAGGCGAAGGGGGCGTCGAAGGCTTTGCGCGCCCTACGCTGACCGTCCCCCGGCCCAGGCGCCTGGGCACAGGCCCCCGGGCGCCATCCCGGGCGCTCGGGGGCGTCCCGCCGGGATGCAGTACCAGCTCGGAAACGGTCCCGCCGGGGGTGCAGGGGGCGGAGCCCCCGCCGGGGCGGGGGGCGGAGCCCCGCCGGGGGTGAGGGGCGAAGCCGGGGGTGAGGGGCGGAGCCCCACCGGGGTCCGGGGCGGAGCCCCGCGGCGGGACGTTCTCACTCACCGAGTCGGGCGGGCGGGTGGGCGAAGGGGCAGGGGCGAAGCCCCTGCCGGGGTCCGGGGCGGAGCCCCGCGGCGGGGACGTTCTCACTCACCGAGGCGGGTGGGCGGGTGGGCAAAGAGGCAGGGGGCGCAGCCCCCGCCGGGGCCCGGGGCGGAGCCCCGGAGAGGAGGGACTTCCACTCACCGAGCCGCGGGGAGTGCCACCCCGTCAGAAACCGAGACGCCGCAACTGCTTGGGATCCCGCTGCCAGTCCTTGGCGACCTTCACGTGCAGGTCGAGAAAGACCGGCGTCCCCAACAACGCCTCGATCTGCTTGCGCGACTTGATGCCGACGTCCTTCAGCCGCTTGCCCTTGGGCCCGATGACGATCCCCTTCTGGCTCGGCCGCTCGATGTACAGGTTCGCGTGGATGTCCAGCAACGGCTTGTCCGCCGGACGGTCCTCACGCGGCAGCATCTCCTCCACGACCACCGCGATGGAGTGCGGCAACTCGTCCCGCACCCCCTCCAGCGCCGCCTCCCGGATCAGCTCCGCCACCATCACCTGCTCGGGCTCGTCCGTCAGGTCGCCCTCGGGATAGAGGGCGGGCCCCTCCGGCAGCAGCGGGATCAGCAGATCGGCGAGCAGATCCACCTGCTTGCCCGACGCCGCCGACACCGGCACGATCTCCGCCCAGGAGATCCCCAGCTCCTGACCGAGCTGGTCGATCGCGATGAGCTGCTCCGCCAGCGCCTTGGGGTCGACCAGGTCCGTCTTGGTGACGATCGCGACCTTCGGCGTCCTCTTGATCGCGGCCAGTTCCTTGGCGATGAAGCGGTCGCCGGGACCGATCTTCTCGTCGGCCGGCAGGCAGAAGCCGATCACGTCGACCTCGGCCCAGGTCGTGCGCACGACGTCGTTCAGCCGCTCGCCCAGCAGCGTGCGCGGCTTGTGCAGCCCGGGGGTGTCCACCAGGATGAGCTGGGCGTCCGGCCGGTGCACGATGCCCCGCACGGTGTGCCGCGTGGTCTGCGGACGGTTGGAGGTGATCGCCACCTTCTGCCCGACCAGAGCGTTCGTGAGGGTGGACTTGCCCGCGTTGGGGCGGCCCACGAAGCAGGCGAAGCCGGACCGGTGGACTGCCTCGGCGGGCTGCTCGGATGACTGGGTGCGAACGCTCATGGCGTTCATTGTCCCTGATCCAAGACCCCCCGCCGCACAGCCCACCGCCCCCGCCCCCCAACGCACGCCCTACAAGGCGCCGAAAGCCCCGCTCCCAGACGAAACGAGGCCAGCGGCTACGGCCGTCAGCGCGGTCACACGGAGGTCTACCGCGGCGCGGAGTACCGGGTCGACCTGGTGCCCGAGGTCCGCATCGACGTGGTCGTGGAGGACGCCCACGCCGAGGCGGTCACCGACGCGGTGGTGCGGGCCGCGCACACCGGGAAGACCGGCGACGGCAAGGTGCGGTCCGTGCCGGTGGAAACGGTCGTCCGCGTCCGCACCGGCGAACGCGGCCCAGACGCCCGGTAAGGCATCGACCGCTACTCCGCCGGTCCCGCCTCCACCGTCAGCCGGACCGTGCCGTCCGGGCCGGCCAGCAGCACCGGGGTGCCCGCGCCGCCCAGGTCGCCCACCGCGGCGCGGTCCTCCGGCGGGACGCCCTCCGCCTCGCTGACCACCGCCGCCGCCTCCAGTGACGTGGCGCCGGAGGCCACCGCCATGGCCACCGCCGTCTGGAGGGCGCTCAGCTTCAGCGACGCCAGGTGCACCGATCCGGCGGCGTAGGTGCGGCCCGTCTCGTCGCGCACGGCCGCGCCCTCCGGCACGCCGTTGCGGGCCCGCACCGAACGGGCCAGGGTGACGATCTTGCGGTCCTCGGGGTCGAGCCCGTTGCTGTCGCTCATGATCCGAGCATACGGAGCCGCCGGGCGCCCGCCTCGTCGCGTCCGCGACCACGGCTGCTTTTTGACTTCAAGTCAGCTTCAACTCGTATGCTCCGCCGAACAGACGATCGGCACAGACAATCGACGCCACACCACAGGAGTCCACTTTGCGTTACCGCACGCTCGGCAGGACCGGCATCGAGGTCAGCGTCCACTGCCTCGGCACGATGATGTTCGGCGCCCTCGGCAATCCCGATCACGACGACAGCTCCCGGATCATCCACGCCGCCCTCGACGCCGGCGTCAACTTCATCGACACCGCCGACATGTACTCCGCGGGCGAGAGCGAGGAGATCGTCGGCAAGGCGCTCCAAGGCCGCCGCGACGACGTGGTGCTCGCCACGAAGGTGCACTTCCAGATGGGCGAGGGCCGCAACCGCAGCGGCAACTCCCGCCGCTGGATCGTCAAAGAGGTCGAGGACAGCCTGCGCCGGTTGCAGACCGACTGGATCGACCTCTACCAGATCCACCGCCCCGACGAGAACACCGACATCGAGGAGACCCTCTCGGCGCTGAGCGACCTGGTCCACCAGGGCAAGATTCGCGCCTTCGGCTGCTCCGCCTTCCCCGCCGAGGACCTGGTCGAAGCCCACCACGTCGCCGAACACCGCGGCCTGCTGCGCTTCCGTACCGAGCAGCCGCCGTACTCGCTCCTGGCCCGCGGGATCGAACGCTCCCTGCTGCCGGTCTGCGAGCGCTACGGGATGGGCGTGCTGACCTGGAGCCCCCTGGCCGCCGGGTTCCTGTCCGGTAAGTACCGCAAGGCGCAGAGCGTCGACATGAACGACGGCCGCGCCGCCCTGCAACCGTTCCGCTTCGACCCCGCACTGCCGGAGAACGCCGCCAAGTACGAGGCCGTGGAGCAGCTCGTCGAGCTAGCCTCCGACCTCGGCTGCACCCTGCCGGAACTGGCCGTCGCCTTCGCCGCGGCTCACCCCGCCGTCACCTCGGTGATCATCGGCCCGCGCACTCAGGCACAGCTCGAAGGACTGCTGAAGGGCGCGCAGCTCACCCTCGACGACGCCGCGCTGGACCGCGTCGACGAGATCGTGCCGCCGAGTACGGACCTCTACCGCGCGGACGCCGCCTGGACCCCGCCGTCGCTCGCCGATCCGGCACGGCGCCGCCGCCCGCTCGCGGAACGATCAGCGAGCTGAGTTCTCATAGAGGCAAGAGAGGCCCCCGCCGGAACTCGCGGCGACGACCTCCATTACTGGTCACTGGCGAGATCGGAGCCAACCATGAGAGCAGTCCGCTTCAGCCGGTTCGGCGGTCCAGAGGTCCTGGAGATCGTGGATCTGCCTGACCCGCACCCCGGCCCCGGCCAGATCCGCGTCGCCGTACGCGCCGCCGGGGTCAACGCCGGCGACTGGAAGAGACGACAGGGACTGCTGGACCCCGACCTCCCTCAGACCCTGGGCTACGAAGCAGCCGGCATCGTCGACGAACTGGGCGAAGGAGTCACTGACGTCGAGACGGGCGACCGCGTCTTCGGCTTCTGCGGCGCAGGCGCGGCGCAGGCGCAACTGGCGATCCTGGACCACTACGCGCCTCTGCCGCGCTCGCTGAACTTTGCCGAGGCCGCCACGCTGCCGGCCGCGATCGAGACGTCTGCCCGCGCCCTGGACCAGCTCGGCGTCCGCGAAGGCATGACCGTGCTGATCAACGGCGCCTCCGGCACCGTCGGCAGCGCCGCCGTCCAGCTCGCCGCCGTCCGCGGGGCCCGCGTGATCGGGACGGCGAGCCCGGCCCACCACGAGCGCCTCCGCTCCATGAAGGCCGAACCGGTCGCCTACGGCGAGGGCATGGCCGACCGGGTGCGCGCCCTGGCGCCCGCAGGCGTCGACAAGGCGCTCGACGTCGCCGGCAACGGCATCCTGCCCGAACTCATCGGCCTCGCGGGCGGCGACGCCGGCGACGTCGTCACCCTCGCCGACTTCTCCGGCGCGCAGGAGCACGATGTCCGCTTCAGCCGCGGTGACACCGGGCGGGCTCTGTACATCCTGGACGAGATCGGCCCCCTGATCGACGCCGGACAGTACACACTGCCCACCGTGCGGACCTTCCCCCTGGCCGAGGTCGCGACCGCACACCGCACCGGCGAACAGGGCCGCCTGCACAGCAAGCTCGTCCTCCTGAACGACTGAACCGGCGACGTCGCCAGTGCAGCGCGCGCGGTGCCCTTCGGGCCGCGCGTCCCGCGCGTCCGCCGCGTCCGCTCAGGGGCGGTCGAGGCGGAGCCGGTCGGCTCGCGGCAGACCGGCCACCACCAGGTCGTAGGAATCCTCCGCCAGCTCCCTGACCAGCCGGTCCGGGAGCTGGCCGTCGATCGTGACCGTGTTCCAGTGCCGCTTGTTCATGTGCCAGCCCGGGACGATCAGGCCGGGATGCCGCTCGCGCAGCCGGACGGCGTCCTCCGGGTCGCACTTGAGGTTCACGGTCAGGGGCCGCTCGCCCAGCGCGGACAGGGCGAACATCTTGCCCAGCACCTTGAAGACGGAGGTCTCCGGGTTGAACGGGAAGTCCTCCACGGCCGCGTTGAACGACAGGCACAGGGCGCGCAGCTCCTGCGGGGTCACTCGACCTCCCCGCCCTGCTCGGCCTTCTCCCGCTTGTCGGCTTTCTCCCGCTTGTCGACCTTCTCGGGCTTCTCGGGCTTCTCGGCCATCTCGGTCCGCTCGCCCCGGTCGGGCTTCTCGCCGCTCTGCTCGTCGTCCCCGGGCGGATCGGCCGCGGACACGGGCTCCACCAGCACCGTCACGATCTTGTTCCGGCGGCCCGCCGCCGCCTCCGCCGTCAGCCGCAGCTCCCGGCCGTCCGGCAGCTCGACCACCGAGGACGCCCCCGCGATGGGCACCCGGCCCAGCGCCTTGGCGAGCAGCCCGCCGACCGTCTCCACGTCCTCGTCGTCGTACTCCTCCAGGCCGTACAGCTCGCCCAGATCGGTGATGTCCAGCCGGGCGGTGACCCGGTGGCGGCCCTCGCCCAAGTCCTCCACCGGCGGCAGCTCCCGGTCGTACTCGTCGGTGATCTCGCCGACGATCTCCTCCAGGATGTCCTCGATGGTGACGATGCCGGCCGTGCCGCCGTACTCGTCGATGACGACGGCGACATGGTTGCGCTCCTTCTGCATCTCGCGCAGCAGGTCGCCCGCGTTCTTGGTGTCCGGCACGAACACCGCCGGGCGCATCGCCGTGGACACCAGGTCGCCCTCGGCCTCCCGGCTGACGAGCGTGCGCCGGGCCAGATCCTTCAGGTACACGATGCCGACGACGTCGTCCTCGCTCTCGCCCATGACCGGGACGCGCGAGAACCCGGAGCGCAGCGCCAGCGTGAGGGCCTGCCGGATCGTCTTGTACCGCTCGATGGCCACCAGATCGGTGCGCGGCACCATGACCTCGCGGACCAGGGTGTCGCCCAGCTCGAAGACGGAGTGCACCATACGGCGCTCCTCGTCCTCGATCAGCGACTCCTGCTCCGCCAGGTCGACCAGCGCGCGCAGCTCCGCCTCGGAGGCGAACGGCCCCCGGCGGAAGCCCTTGCCGGGGGTGAGCGCGTTGCCGATGAGGATCAGCAGGGGTGGGATCGGCCCCATGACCCGGGCCAGCGGCACCAGCACATACGCCGCCGCGGTCGCGGTGTTCAGCGGGTGCTGGCGGCCGATGGTGCGCGGCGAGACGCCGACGGCCACGTACGACACCAGCACCATGACGGCGATGGCGACGACCAGGGCCTCGGCCGTGCTGGAGAACGCCTCCAGGCAGGCGTAGGTCACCAGGGCGGCCGCCGCCATCTCGCACGCCACGCGCACCAGCAGCGCCACGTTGAGGTAGCGGGTCGGGTCGGCGGCGACCTTGGCCAGCTTGGCGCCGCCCCGGCGGCCGGACTTCACGGCCTCCTCGGCCCGGAAGCCGGAGACGCGGGCGAGGCCCGCCTCCGCGCAGGCGGCGAGCCAGGCGACGACGACCAGCGCGACCGCACCGATCACGATCTGCGGACTCATTCCAGGACCGGCCCGTCTACGAGACGGTCGGCGCCGGGGAGGGCCCGGTCAGCCCGCGCTCGGCCCGCCAGCCGTCCACGATGGCGGCCTGGAGCCCGAACATCTCGGCCTTCTCGTCCGGCTCCTCGTGGTCGTATCCCAGCAGGTGCAGCACGCCGTGCACGGTCAGGAGCTGAAGCTCCTCGTCCATGGAGTGCTGCGTGGCGGCCTCGGCGCCCTGCCGGGCGGCGACCTCCGGGCACAGCACGACGTCGCCGAGCAGGCCCTGCGGGGGCTCCTCCTCGTCCTTGCCCGGCGGACGCAGCTCGTCCATCGGGAAGGACATGACGTCCGTGGGCCCCGGCAGGTCCATCCACTGCACGTGGAGCTGCTCCATGGCGTCGGCGTCCACGACGATCACCGACAGCTCGGAGAGCGGGTGGATGCGCATCCGCGCGAGCGCGAAGCGGGCGATGTCGAGGATCGCCTGCTCGTCGACCTCGGTTCCGGACTCGTTGTTGACGTCGATCGACATGGTCGTGCTGGCTCTACTTCCCCTTGTGCCCTTGCCCGGACCGGCCGTGACCGCCTGCCCTGGGCGCGCCGCCGTCGGCGCCGTGCGTGCTGTCGTACTTCTCGTACGCGTCGACGATACGGCCCACCAGCTTGTGCCGGACGACGTCCTGCGACGACAGCCGGGAGAAGTGGACGTCCTCGACCCCCTCCAGGATCTCCTGCACCTGCCGCAGCCCGCTCTTCGTGCCGTTCGGAAGGTCCACCTGGGTCACGTCGCCGGTGATGACGATCTTCGAGTCGAAGCCCAGCCGGGTGAGGAACATCTTCATCTGCTCCGGACTGGTGTTCTGCGCCTCGTCCAGGATGATGAACGCGTCGTTGAGCGTCCGGCCCCGCATGTACGCCAGCGGCGCGACCTCTATCGTGCCCGCGGCCATCAGGCGGGGGATGGAGTCCGGGTCGATCATGTCGTGCAGCGCGTCGTACAGCGGGCGCAGGTAGGGGTCGATCTTCTCGTACAGCGTGCCCGGCAGGAAGCCGAGGCGCTCGCCGGCCTCGACCGCCGGGCGGGTCAGGATGATCCGGTTGACCTGCTTGGACTGGAGGGCCTGCACCGCCTTGGCCATGGCCAGGTAGGTCTTGCCGGTGCCGGCGGGGCCGATGCCGAAGACGACCGTGTGCCGGTCGATCGCGTCGACGTACCGCTTCTGGTTGAGCGTCTTGGGGCGGATGGTGCGGCCGCGGGAGGACAGGATGTTCTGCGTCAGGACCTCGGCCGGGGTCTCCTGGCCGTCGCCCTTCCCGTCCTCGCTCGCCTTGAGCATCGCGATCGAGCGTTCCACTGCGTCCTCCGTCATCGGCTGCCCGGTGCGGAGCACCAGCATCATCTCGTCGAACACGCGCTGGACGAGGGCGACCTCCGCCGGGTCGCCGACCGCGCTGATCTCGTTGCCCCGGACGTGGATGTCGGCCCCCGGGAAGGCCTTCTCGATCACGCGCAGGAGGGAGTCGCCGGAACCCAGCAAGGTCACCATGGGGTGCTGGGCGGGGACGGTGATCTGTGCTCTGGCCTGCCCCTGCGCGGGGGTGTGGGCTGCGGGTGTCTGAGTCATGGGCCGGCGCTGAAGGCCTGCGGTTCCTCCTCGTCACGGCCGCGTAGCTGAGGGCGGCCTCGCGCTTCCAAGCGTACGACGGGCCAGTGACAACGCCGTAGGATTTTTCGTCCGGACGGGGGACGGCCGGACGGTCACCGGGCGGGTCCGCCGCCGTGCCGGGCAGGCCGGGCAGGCCGGGGAGGCTGGGGAGGCCCGGTGGGGCGGCCCTGGTCCCGCAGCAGGTCCCGGTACCAGGCGTACGACGCCTTCGGCACGCGCTCCAGGGTCTCGAAGTCGACGTGCACCAGGCCGAAGCACCGGGCGTAGCCCTCCGCCCACTCGAAGTTGTCCAGCAGCGACCAGACGAAATAGCCGCGCACGTCCGCGCCCGCCTCCAGCGCCCGGTGCAGGGCGCGGACGTGGGAGTCCAGGTAGGCGATCCGCTCCTGGTCGTCCAGGCCCTCGTAGGCGCAGCCGTTCTCGGTGACCAGGACGGGCGGCAGCCGGTCGCCGTACCGCTCGCGCAGGCCGGTCAGCAGCTCGGTCAGCCCCTCGGGCGCCACGGGCCAGCCGGAGTCGGTGACCGGGCGGCCCTCGATCGGCAGCACCGAGAACGGCAGCTCCGCGGGGAGCGGGACGCCCCCGAACTCGGTCCCGGCGCCCTGCGGGGCGCCCACCCGGGCCGGGGCGTAGTAGTTGATCCCGTACCAGTCCAGCGGCTCGGCGATCACCTCCAGGTCCGCCGCCACGTCCCCGGGCGTGCCGGGCATGGCCTCGGCGATGCCGTCCGGGTAGCGGCCGAGCAGCAGCGGGTCGGCGAAGAGCCGGTTGAGCAGCAGGTCGTAGAGGTCCGCCGCCTCGGTGTCGGCCGGGTCCGGCGAGGCCGGCCAGGCGGGGGAGTGGGAGTTGGCGATGCCGACGCCGTCCGCCCCGGCGGCGCGCAGCGCCCGGACCGCCAGGCCGTGGGCGAGCAGTTGGGTGTGGGCGACCGGGAGCGCGTCGAAGAGGAGGCGCCGGCCGGGTGCGTGCACGCCGAGCGCGTGGCCGAGCAGGGTGTGCTCGGCGGGCTCGTTGAGCGTGGTCCACTGCCGCACCCGGTCGCCGAGCCGGGCGGCGACCAGCGCGGCGTACTCCGCGAACCGCTGCGCCGTGTCCCGCTGCCGCCAGTCGAGCCGGGCCGGGAGGTCCCAGTGGAAGAGGGTGGGCAGCGGGCGCACCCCGGCCGCGCACAGCTCGTCGACCAGCCGGTCGTAGAAGTCCAGGCCGCCGGGCGAGCACACCCGGGGCCAGGAGACGGAGAAGCGGTACGCGCCGGCGCCGAGGTCCGCGAGCAGGGCCACGTCCTCGCGGTAGCGGTGCAGGTGGTCGCAGGCGACCGCCGCCGTGGAGCCGTCCTTGATCCGGCCCGGCTCGGCCGCGAAGACGTCCCACACGGACGGCTCGCGCGCGTCGGCCGCCCCCTCGATCTGGTGCGCCGAGGTGGACACGCCCCACAGGAAGCCGTCCGGGAACCGGGGGATCGCCGGCCGCGCTCCGCCCCGGCCGCCCGCGTCAGTCACCATGCGCGGATCCTCCGCACCGGGGGCGGGGAAGTCAACGCCCTTGCGTCAACGGTGAGTTCGCACCCCGCGCACTTCGGTCACGACGTGGAGGTCACGGCGCGGACGTAACAGCGCGGGCGTAACGGCCCGCACGGCCGGGGCACGGGCCGCACGTCACGGGCACAGAACGGTCGGCATGAGAGCGCCCGCCGCCCGCACGCCACGGTGCGCACGCCGACCCCCGCACGTCACGCCCAGGGCGCCGACCCCCGCACGTCACAGCCGAGGCACCGCCCCCCCCCCCCCGCCCGTCACGCGCCCTCGCCCAGCACCTTGGCGATCAGTCGGCGCTGTTCCTCGGTTAGGCGGGGGTCGGCCGCGTACACGGTCCGCCCGTCCACGGTGATCTCGTAGCGGAAGCCGTCCGGGACGCCGTCCGGCGGCGTGTCCTGCGCGGCGGCCACCGCCTTGTCGGCCAGGGCCCGCCACTCGGGGGCGTCGGGCAGGGCGGAGACGTCCACCTCGGCCTGCCGCTCGATGCCCGCGAATCCACCGGTACGCCGCACTCGAATACGCATGGGTCCTGTCTAGTACGTCCGCGCCCCGGTCGGCAGCCCCTACGGCGTCCGGATGCCGACCTCCGCCCACGCCTTCTGCACGCCCTGGAGTTCGCCGCCCGCCCCGTAGCGCGCGCGGGCGGCCGCCGCGGTGAGGGCGGCGAAGTCCGCGAAGTCCGCGTCCGGCTTGAGCTTGCCGCCGGTGAGCACGTCGTACCAGATCTGCCCGGCCTTCTCCCAGGCGTGGCCGCCGAGCGCGACGGCGGTCAGGTAGAAGGCGTGGTTGGGGATGCCGGAGTTGATGTGCACGCCGCCGTTGTCGCTGCCGGTGTGGACGTAGTGCTCCATGGAGGCGGGCTGCGGGTCCCTGCCGAGCGCGTCGTCGTCGTACGCCGTGCCCGGCGCCTTCATGGAGCGCAGCGCCGTGCCGGTGACCGAGGGGGCGAGCAGGCCCGCGCCGATCAGCCAGTCCGCCTCGGCGGCGGTCTGGCCGAGGGCGTACTGCTTGACCAGCGAGCCGAAGACGTCGGAGACCGACTCGTTCAGCGCGCCGGACTGGCCGAAGTAGGCGAGGTTGGCGCTGTGCTGGGTGACGCCGTGGGTCAGCTCGTGGCCGATGACGTCGACCGGGATGGTGAAGTCCAGGAAGACCTCGCCGTCCCCGTCGCCGAACACCATCTGCTCGCCGTTCCAGAACGCGTTGTTGTACTTCTGGTCGTAGTGCACGGTGGCGTTCAGCGGCAGGCCGCGGCCGTCGACGGAGTCGCGTGCGTACGCCCGCAGGTACAGCTCGAAGGTGGCGCCCAGGCCGGAGAAGGCGCGGTTGACCGTGGCGTCGGCGCCGGGCCGGCCGTCCTCGGCGCGCACCTCGCCGCCGGGCAGATCCGTGCCGTGACCGGCGTCGTAGATCGTGCGGTGCGCGTTCCCCGTCTCCTGGCCCGCGGGCGCGGCGGCGGTCGCTCCGGCGACGGTGGTCAGCCGGCGGCGGGTGCGCTCCAGGGCGTCGCGCTCCAGGCTGCGGCGGGCCGGGCCGGAGAGCGCGGGGTCCTCGTTGCGCGCGAGGCGGTCGAGGATGTGCGGCGGCACGATGGTGCAGAAGACGGGCCCAAGGCCCCCATGGCGGGTCATACCTCGCACCTTCGCACTGTGTCACTCCGCTGTCACTACCCGCAACTATGATTGGTGAAATATCGGGGCAAGGGGGCCGCGAGCCGGTCACACGGTGGTAGGGCGCTCGATGGCGCGTCACCGAGGGTGCGCGACCCGGGGGAGCGGAGGTGAGGTCACGCACACTTCGTACCTTTTTCCCTTTTTCTCCCCTTCGGTTTCGCATACTGGAACAAGCCCGCGCGCCCGGCCCGGCTCGGCTAGGCTGCCCCGCATCATGCGTTTCGGGCTGCTTCTCCTTAGCTGCCGCGGCGAGGGCCTGTAGTCGAGGTCGACCCCCTCCCCGCGGAGTCTGGCGTTGCGCCGTCGGCCGTCATTTCCGGCACCCGCGCCACCCGCGGACACCCCGAGGAGCCCACGCGACATGGTCAATCGTCAGCAGCCCAGCGCCCTGCCGATCCACAAGTACGGCCGGTACGAGCAGGTGGACATCCCCGACCGCACCTGGCCCGACCAGCGGATCACCGTCGCCCCGCGCTGGCTGTCCACCGATCTGCGCGACGGCAACCAGTCCCTGATCGACCCGATGTCCCCCGCCCGCAAGCGCGCGATGTTCGACCTGCTGGTCAAGCTGGGCTACAAGGAGATCGAGGTCGGCTTCCCCGCCTCCGGCCAGACCGACTTCGACTTCGTGCGCTCCATCGTCGAGGAGGAGGGCGCGATCCCCGACGACGTCACGATCTCCGTGCTGACGCAGGCCCGCGAGGACCTGATCGAGCGGACCGTGGAGTCGCTGAAGGGCGCCAAGCGGGCCACCGTCCACCTCTACAACGCCACGGCCCCGGTCTTCCGCCGGGTCGTCTTCCGCGGCTCCAAGGACGACATCAAGCAGATCGCCGTCGACGGCACCCGCCTGGTGATGGAGTACGCCGAGAAACTGCTGGGCCCCGAGACCGAGTTCGGCTACCAGTACAGCCCCGAGATCTTCACCGACACCGAACTGGACTTCGCGCTGGAGGTCTGCGAGGCGGTGATGGACGTCTACCGGCCCGGTCCCGGCCGCGAGATCATCCTCAACCTGCCCGCCACCGTGGAGCGTTCCACGCCGTCCACGCACGCGGACCGCTTCGAGTGGATGCACCGCAACCTGTCCCGCCGCGCGCACGTCTGCCTGTCCGTGCACCCGCACAACGACCGGGGCACGGCCGTGGCGGCGGCCGAACTGGCGGTGATGGCAGGCGCCGACCGCGTCGAGGGCTGCCTGTTCGGCCAGGGCGAGCGCACCGGCAACGTGGACCTGGTCACCCTGGGCATGAACCTGTTCTCGCAAGGCGTCGACCCGCAGATCGACTTCTCCGACATCGACGAGATCCGCCGTGCGTGGGAGTACTGCAACCAGATGGAGGTCCACCCGCGCCACCCGTACGTGGGCGATCTGGTCTACACGTCCTTCTCCGGCTCCCACCAGGACGCCATCAAGAAGGGCTTCGACGCCATGGAGGCCGACGCGAAGGCCGCGGGCGTCGGGGTCGACGACATCGAGTGGGCGGTGCCGTACCTGCCGATCGACCCCAAGGACGTCGGCCGCTCCTACGAGGCCGTCATCCGCGTCAACTCCCAGTCCGGCAAGGGCGGCGTCTCCTACGTCCTGAAGAACGACCACAAGCTGGAGCTGCCGCGCCGGATGCAGATCGAGTTCTCGCGGATCATCCAGGCGAAGACGGACGCCGAGGGCGGCGAGATCACGCCCAAGGAGATCTGGGCGGTCTTCCGGGACGAGTACCTGCCCAACCCGGAGAACCCCTGGGGCCGCATCCAGGTCAAGGCCGGCCAGTCGACCACGGACACCGACGGCGTGGACACGCTCACCGTCGAGGCGACGGTGGACGGCGCGGACACGATGCTGTCCGGCTCGGGCAACGGCCCTATCTCGGCGTTCTTCGACGCCCTGGGGTCCGTCGGCGTCGACGTACGCCTGCTGGACTACCAGGAGCACACGATGAGCGAGGGCGCCTCCGCGCAGGCCGCCTCCTACATCGAGTGCGCGATCGACGGCAAGGTCATGTGGGGAATCGGCATCGATGCGAACACGACACGTGCGTCGCTGAAGGCGGTCGTCTCGGCCGTCAACCGCGCTTCTCGCTGATCCGCGCTGACCAGCGTTTTCCGGGGCCCCGGTCACCCACACGGGTGATCGGGGCCCCGGCGTGCGCCGTCGGTTACCGGCCAACGGAACGCGCAGGTCACGGAAAGGTCTCCTTCGGGGTACTGACGCGGCCTCACCACTGTGGCTAACATCACGCCCACGTGGCGATGGTGCCACGGGGTAACGGAGGTGCGACGTGCTGCCAGTACGGGGACGAAACGGCCGCGCCGTCAGGCGTGTCCGCATCCTGGGCACCCGCACCGCCTGGACGCCCGTAGGCGACGGCGAGTTCTTCTGCCCGGACTGCGGGGGCGACCGCAACTACCAGCGGCTGAGCGGCCGGCGCCGCTTCACCGTCTTCGGGGTGCCGGTGCTGCCGCGCGGGACCGCCGCGCCGGTCGTGCGGTGCGCCGCCTGCCAGGGCCACTTCGGCGCCGACGCCCTGGACCACCCGACCACCACCCGGTTCTCCGCGATGCTCCGCGACGGCGTGCACACCGTCGCCCTCGCGGTGCTGTCCGCGGGCGGCACGGCCTCCCGCACGGCCCTGGAGACGGCCGCGGGCGCCGTCCGCGCCGCCGGGCTCGCCGACTGCTCCGAGGAGCAACTGGCCGCCCTGGTCGAGGCGCTGCACGCGGACACCGGCCGGGTCTACGAGGAGCAGCCGTCGGTGACCGGTCTGGCCATAGAGCTGCACGAGGCGCTGGACCCGCTGGCCCCGCACCTGGCCCCCGCGGGACGGGAGTCGATCCTCCTCACCGGCGCCCGCATCGCCCTGGCCGACGGCCCCTACACCCCCGCCGAACGCGACACCCTGGCCACCGTCGGCGCGGCCCTGACCCTCTGCTCCGACGACGTGACCCGCCTGCTGGCGGAGGCGCGCACCCCGTCCTGACCCGGTGCCGCCCCCGCCGCGCCGGCCGCTGCGGCGGGGGGCACGCAGGGCCCCGAACCGGGCCTCCGCCCTACAACAGCTCCGCCGCCGCCAGGAACTCGCCCACCCGCTCCACCTCCCGCTCCGACAGCGGGATCTGGGGCTCCGCCGTGGCCGGGCAGTCGATGACGCCGCGCAGGTGCAGCGCCGCCTTGAACGCGCCCAGCGCCGACGACCCCGGGCCCATCCGGGAGGCGTCGCCGGCGCGGGTCAGGCCGAACAGCCCGCACAGCCGCTCCTGCTCGCCGCGCGCCCCCTCCCAGTCGCCCGCGCGGGCCAGCCGGTACAGGCGGACGTAGCCGTGCGGGTCGACGTTGGCCAGCCCCGGCACCGCGCCGTCCGCGCCGAGCGCGAGGGCCGCGTCGACGAGCTGCTCGGAACCGGTGAGCACGGCGAACCCGGAGGCGCCCGCGTCGGCGCGCACGCCGGTGAGGATCTCCCGGAAGCCGGTCAGGTCCCCGCTGGAGTCCTTCAGCCCCGCCAGCACGCCCTCGGCGGCCAGCTCCACGAGCAGCGAGGCGGGCGGCCTGCCGGGCACTGAGACGGGGATGTCGTAGGCGACGACCGGCGCCGGGCTCCGGGCCGCGATGCGGCGGAAGTGCCGGGCGATCTCCGCCGGGTGCCCGGCGCGGGCGTAGAAGGGCGCGGTGACCACCACGGCCTGCGCGCCCGCCGCCGTCACCGCCGCCACGTGGTCGAGCACCCGGGCGGTGCTCATGTCGATCGCCCCGGCGATCACCGGCAGGCTCCCGCCCACGTGCGCGACGACCGCCTCCACCACCTGCCGGCGCTGCCGGTCCGTCAGGAACGCCGCCTCGGAGGACGACCCGAGCACGAACAGCCCGTGCACCCCGCCCTCCACCAGATGGTCCACCAGCCGCAGCAGCGAGGGCACGTCCACCTCGCGCTCCGGGGTCAGCGGGGTGCACACCGGCGGGACGACTCCGGTCAGCGGGACGGCGACGGTCATGCGAACTCCCTTGAGGCGGACGGCAGACGGCGGACGGCGGACGGCGGACGACGGCACCTGCCTTCTCCTACCCGCGGGCAGACCCGCGCGAGCAGGCCCCGGCGGTGCGGCGAGGACGTCACGCAGCGAACCCCGACCGGTTCGCCCCCGACTCGTCCCGCAGCCGCATTTGGGCGTCTGGAGCGGGCCGGGGGCGACGGCAGGCGCCCATGCGCAGATGTTCGTGGCCAGACGCTCCGAATGCGCCGCATGGGCGAAGTATTCAGCGAACTGCTGTTCCTTAATGAGTTCGCGCCAAAGGCGCTCGAAAAAAACGTCGGTTTGCAGCACCTGGTCGATTCGCTGGGCCACGTCCGACTAAGGCTTTCTGATCGCCTGTTCGAACCGGCCGACTGGCCGATGTCGCCCCCGAGGCGAAGACCCTCGCCCCCGGCGCCACCTGCGTCAGCCCCGCGTTCTCCCTGCGGCGCCTGAGTTCCATGCCGAAGAACTCTCCCACCGCCTGGCGTGAACCGTTGGCCATTGCCGACCCCCTCGTGCCGCCCGCGCTTGTAGAGCTAAAGCCCCTTCCGAGTCTAGGCGCGCATCGTCACGGTGGTGAAACGAAGCGTGAAACTCCGGTGCCTGGAAAAGACCACCGGGGAGAGGGAAGGGAAGCGAACAGTGGAAGAACGGCACTCAGAGCACTCGGCGTCCTCGGAGCACTCGACCGTCTGCGTACGGGAGGCGGAGGCGACCCTGGACGCCTTGCGCGGGGCGCTGGCGAAGGCCGGCATCACCCTGCCCTCACTGGGGCTCGACCCGGCCGGGCTGGCCCGCGAGGCGCCCTGCCCGCTGGTCGACCTGGGCCGCTGCACCGTCGAGACGGCCGCGCGGCTCGTCGCGGCCCTGCGGTGAGCGGGGGCGGTCCGCCGGTCGGCGCCTACGCCCTGGACACCGGCAGCGGCCGGGTCGGGGTCGTCATGGGCCACGAGGGGCCGTACGTGCAGTTGCGGCCCCTCGGCGGGGGACGGGAGTGGGACTGCGCGCCGGACGCCGTGCGCACCGCGACCCCCGCCGAGCGGCTGAGCGCCTGCACGGCGTACCTCAACGCCCGCAGCCGGGGCGAGGTGCCGTGAGCGCGCGCCGGTCCGAGCGAATAACCGATGGCGCGGCGGGCGGCGTTCGCGTTGGCTGGGCGGCATGACCGAACTGCGCACCGACCGCCTCCTGCTGCGCCGCTGGCGGGAGTCCGACCTGGCGCCGTGGGCGGCGATGAACGCCGATCCCGAGGTGCGGGAGTACCTGGGCGAGCCGCTGACCCGCGAGCAGAGCGACGCCTCCGTGGCGCGCTTCCTCGCCGACTTCGCGCGGCGGGGCTACGGGTGGTGGGCGGTCGAGGTGCGGGCCACGGGGGAGTTCGCCGGGTTCGCCGGCCTGGACCCGGTGGACGACGGCCTGCCGTTCACGGGAGTGGAGATCGGCTGGCGGCTCGCCCGTCCGGCCTGGGGCCGCGGATACGCCACCGAGGCCGCGCTGACCGTCCTGGACCACGGCTTCGGGGCGCTCGGGCTGGAGGAGATCCTCGCCGTGACCGCGGTCGGCAACGTCCGCTCGCAGGCGGTGATGCGCCGCATCGGCATGACCCGGGACCCGGCCGGCGACTTCGACGACCCACAAGCGCCCGAAGGGCCCCTCCGCGCGCAGGTGCTGTACCGGATCGCCCGCGGTGCTCAGAGGGCCAGCCGCATGCGCTGACGGGGCTCCCCGGGGCCGAAGTAGTCCTGGAGGACGTCGCCGGACGGGGCGAAGCCCAGGGCGCGGTAGAGGGTCAGGGCTGAGTCGTTGGCGGGGTCCACCGTGAGCAGCACCTCTGTCGCGCCCTCCGCGCGCAACCGCCCGAGCATCTCGGTCATCAGCTCGCGGCCGACCCCGTTGCCGCGCAAGGCGGGGCTGACGGTGAGGCTCAGTATCCAACTGGCGGCGCGGTGCGGCGGGGTGGCGAGCACATAGCCGTGCAGCGCGCGGCCGTCGTCGACGACGAGCAGGTGGTCCCCGAGCGCGTCGTGGAACTGGCGCAGGGCGAAGTACGGATACGGTCCGTCCGGGAACGCCTCGCGGTCCAGGCGCAGCACGTCGGGCAGGTCGGTCTCCGTGACCCCTCTGATCTCCAGCGCCGCCTTCCCGGGCGGGCGGCCGGCGGCCGAACCGGTGCGCGAAGGGTGACGGACGGCGCGGTCCCCATGGCCCCCGGGAAACGGAGTCATTCGGTCCCCTTTTCGTGGCGACATATTGCTATGACCGTATGAATTATTGGCGCAGGGCATGATCGCAACGACTTCTGCCATCTTTACCCGCTGATTTCGGCCGTTCAAGTAGAGATTCGGACCACATGCGATCGATTGTTCACCCGGCCGAAAAGAAGCGTGCGCGCACCGCTCGCCGTGATCGCCGTGGTGAATCACGCGCGGCGCGGTTCTCTGTGCGCCCGTGCTGCTACGCTGAGTTAATGACCTCGGGATCGCCGATCGGCGCGGAGAAGCTGAACGACGATGTGGCCTGGGAGGATTTCGATCCCAGGGAGTACATCAACCACAATTACCTCGTCCTGCATCCGGACGACGAGGAGATCATCAGCGTCGTCCGCGATCATTTCAGCAGCCATTTCGGCGCCTCCGGCGGCGTTCCCACCGGCATCGACGTCGGCGCGGGTCCCAACATCTATCCCGCCCTCGCCATGCTCCCCTGGTGCGACAAGATCACACTCCTGGAGCGCTCCCCGGCGAACGTGCAGTACCTGGGCGCGCAGTGCGAGTCCTACGCGGACCACTGGGACCAGTTCTGGGACGTGCTCCGCCGGGACCCGGCCTATCGCGGGCTGGGCGCGGACCCGCGGGCGCGGTTCGCGCAGACCGTCCACCCCCGGCTCGGCAACCTCTTCGACCTCTGCCGGGGCGACGAACGCTGGTCGCTGGGCACCATGTTCTTCGTCGCCGAGTCGATCACCACGTCGCGGGAGGAGTTCCGGCGCGGCGTCGGCTGCTTCATGAAGGCCCTGGAGCCCGGCGCCCCGTTCGCCGCCGCCTTCATGGAGCACTCCCGGGGATACCGGGTGGGCGACAGCAGCTTCCCCGCGTTCGACATCGACGACCAAGAGGTCCGTGACGCGCTCGGACCCTACGCGGAGAAGGTCGAGACCCACCGGCTGGGCCAGCCGGGAGGACTGCTGCGCGAGGGCTACACCGGAATGATCGTCGCCTGCGGCCACCGGGGCGGCTGAGCCATGGCCTCGTCCGTTCGCCGTCCGGGTGACATACCTGTGTGAGGGGCATGGGGGATGCAGATCCAACCCAGACAGAACCTGCTGTCGATCTGGCAGTCGGTGGCACGCCACTGCTATCCGGACGGCGCCTGGGACTGGGGTGAACGGGGCGGGTTCAGCAGCGTCGCGGACGCCGAGCGGCTGCTGTGCCTGCTGTATCCCGCCACCGAGGCCCCGGCGTTCCGGCTGGACGCGCCCGACACCACCCAGCCGGACGTCGAGCGGTCCCTGAAGGCGATCGGCGACGCCACCGAGATCCCGGAGAGCCTGGTCAAGGTGCTCACGGAGTTCATGGACAAGCACCAGGCGGCCGACACCCCGACGTTCGCCGGGGGCCACTACTTCACCGCCCTGAACCCCGACCAGGAGCTGACGAAGGAACAGCGCGACCTCGGCGTCGTCGACGCCTACAGCCTGTCCGTCACCCTGTGCCTGGCCACCCTCGGCTTCCTGAAGGTCTACCAGTCCCAGACGGAGCGGCCCAGCACGCTGAAGCTCATCGACCGGCTGCGCGACGCCACCAGCGGCCGGCTCACCGCCGCCATGGTCAGCCTGCTGCGCTCCTTCACCGTCGACGTCTACGAGGTCGGCTCGCCGCAGGGACAGGCGCTGTGCCGCCTCATCGGCCAGGGGAACACCCCGGACCGGACCGTCCTCCAGCGGTTCCAGGAGCGCTTCAAGGCGCTGCGCGCCGTCATCCGCGAGAGCGTCGTCCTCGGCGTCGACGTGGAGGAGCAGCTCGGCAACGAGAACCGGCTCTTCGAGTGCGGCTGGGCCTGGGGCCTGGTCAAGGACGCCCCCGAGGTGGAGACCTCCGAGTCCATCGGGGAGCAGCCCTCCGGCGTGGCCCGCGGCGTGCCGTACCTGTACTTCACCGTGGTCGCCCTCGACGGCATCCAGGACCTCTTCTCCGACCGCACCCTCGTCCTCGGCCTGCTCAACCAGGAGCAGCAGAAGCTCGCCGACGCGCTGCGCCTGCGCTGGACCATCACCCAGCAATACTGGTCCGGCATCGCCCGCTTCGACGACGACCGCTGGCCGCTGGAGGACATCCCCTGGCGCACCACCGGCCAGCAACTGGAGTCGGAGTACTTCTCGCTCTCCGTCGCCGCCATCCTCGTCCAGGACCTGGTGCGCCGCCGCGCCACCGACGAGGACCTCACCCGCACCGTGGGCGTCATGGAGCGCCTCGCCGAGCGCGGCCGGATCACCTCCAGCACCACCCGGTCCGACCCGGCCGTCCTGCTGCACAACCCCGGCGTCGCCCTGCCGCTCCAGTCCGACACGCTCACCGGGCCGGCCATGTGCTGGACGATGACCGACTTCTCCGGCCAACTGCTCAAGCGAACCGTCCAGTTGTGCTCCCTGTCCCGCAACGTCGCCGCGCACGACCGGCTGCTCAGGCTCGCCGAGCAGACCCTCGACCACCTGTGGACCCGGCGCATCACCGAAGGCGACGGCGTCGGCCTGTGGGACAACGTGCACGCCGCCTACCCCGGCTCGCCCGCCCGCCCCGGACCGCTGTCCTGGAGCATCACCGAGCGGGTCACCGAGTGCCTGGTCGCCGCCCAGCAGCTCTACACCCAGGCCCCCATCCGCAGCCCCGAAACGGGCGCACTGGCCCGCGCCCTGCTCAGCGAGGCCAGCCACCTCCTCGGCACCGAGCAGATGGAGCAGCCCGCGCCCATCGCCAAGAGCATGGAAGGCGCCGAGCTGAAAGGCATCGAGGCCGATCTGCGCCGCGCCCGCTCCCTGCTCGACACCCAGCCGGGCACCTCCTGCGCGCTCACCCTGAGCGTGCTGAGCCGACTCGACGCCCTGGCCCGCGCCCGCGCGGCCGGGCGGCAGGGAGCGTGAGCCGTGCTCGTCTTCGCCGCCTCCGACAAGGGAGGCACCGGCCGCTCGGTCACCAGCGCCAACCTCGCCTACCGCCGCGCCCTCGACGGCGACGACGTGTGCTACCTGGACTTCGACTTCGGCTCGCCCACCGCCACCGCCGTCTTCGACACCCCCCACGCCCGGGAGGAGGCGGAGAGCCGGGGCCTGCACGCCTACCTGAAGGGCAAGACCGGCGAGCCGCTGCGCGTGGACGTGTGGAGCCGCACCGAGCACCCGGTGCTCAGCGACCGGCCCAGCGGCTCCGGGCGCCTGGTCCTGCTGCCCGGCGACCGCGGCGGCGGGGAGTTCGTCACCGACGAGGAGAACCTGGACCGCTGCGTCGACCTGTTCCTGCGCCTGCACCGCGAGTTCGACCTGATCGTGGTCGACCTCAGCGCCGGGCGCAGCTACGCCATGGACCTGGCGCTGGCCGCCACCGCCCGCGAGGAGCTGCGGCGCGTCCCGGCCCGCTGGCTGCTGTACCACCGCTGGACCCGCCAGCACGTGATGGCCGCCGCCGAACTCGTCTCCGGCCGCCAGGGCGTCATCGACTCCGGCGTCGCCATGGGGCACGACCGCACCGCCCTGCTCGGCGCCGTCCGCTACGTGCGAGCCGCCGTGCCCGATCTGGAGTCCCCGCAGTGGGCGCAGATGCCGGCCGCCCAGTACGCCTGGATGCGCCAGTGCGCCAAGCGGCTGGAGGAACTGGCCGCCTCCCTGGGCATCGGCAAGACCCGCGTCATCGGCTCCATCCCGCTGGAGCCCGTGCTCCAGATGCGCGAACAGCTCATCACCGACGAGGACGTGCTCGACAGCAAGATCGCCAATTTCAGCACCCGGCAGGCGCTGGTCGAACTGGCGGAGCGGCTGACCGACGACAGGTTCTGGGGGCAACTGTGACGGAAGCAGCGGCCGTCTTCCGGGAGACCAGAGCCGACCCGGTCACCGCGTCCGTGCCCTTCTCCCACCTCTCCCTGGAGCTGGGCCACCTGTACATGGAGGACTTCGCCGAGGGAGCGGAGCGGCTCGAGCGCCACTTCGCCGCCGTGCGCCCCTGGGCGGAGACCGCCCGCGCCTGGGCCGCCGCCCTGCCCACCGGCAACCGGCCCCGGATCAGCACCTGCTTCCTGATCGACGACTACTTCAGCCGCCTGTCCACCCCCGCCGAGCTGGTGCCCACCCTGCTCGGGGCGGCCGAGCGGGCCGGGCTGACGATCGACTACCTGGCCCGCGAGTCCGGCTGCGCCCTGGCCGACCCCGCCCGTCCGGACCGGTCCGGACTCGCCGAGTCCGTGATGCACCGCCTGGTGGAGTCCCCGCCGCCCGGCGGCAACGGCTTCCGGCCGCCGGTCAGCCGCACCGGCTGGCTCGCCAACGGCCGGCGCGCGCCGGCCAGCCGCACCTCCGCCGCGCTGGCCGCCGACGGCGCCTGGCAGCCGCCCGCCGAGACCGGGGCCCGCGGCCACTCCGTCTTCGTCGACGTCGAACTGTGGGACGAGGACGGCGGTCACCGCACCTGGTCCTGCGCGTTCCTCGCCGCCGTGTGGCAGCTCGCCCGCCTCGGGCTGCTGCGCGACGACGGCCGCGCGGTGCTCGTCCCCACCCCCTGGGAGCAGGACGCGTTCCCCGAGGAGTGGGACGCGCTGCCGCCCCTGCTGCGGCTCAACCCCTCCGCGCCGCCCTTCACCGCGTACTACACGTGCAGCGTGCTGCCGGGCCGGTTCCTGCCCGTCGAGCACGCCGTGCGGGTCGTCCTGGAACAGGTCCACGTCGACGCGGACGCCGTCGCCCAGGCCGTCGAGCGCTCCGGACGGGAGGGCCTGCCGGCCCCGGAGGGCGTGGCGGACCGCACCTCCTACCTGTTCCCGCCGGGGCTGTGACATGGACGCCCCGGCCCTCGTGTGCGGCGAGGTCCGCACCTGCCTGCTGCCCACCCGCGACGCGGTCGGCGAGCGCACCGCCGAACGGCTGCTGAGGCTGCGCCCCGACGAGCGCGTCCGCCTCTCCCGGCGCCCCCATCCGCACGCGCTGTCCCCGGACGTCCTCACCGGCGTCGACTGCCGGCTGCCCGCCGCCGACGGCGCCAAGGTGCGCGCCGTCGGCGCCGTGGCCGCCCGCGCCGCCCTCACCTGGGGCCGGGTGCTCCAGGCCACGGCGTACTTCTCCGCCCCGGCCGGCGGACCCGACCGGCGCCGCCCCTGGGGGTACTACCTGGTCCGCCCCGGCGTCCTCGTCCCCGTCGGACGGCTGCCCCAGCGGTCGGTCGCGGACGGCTTCCTCGGCGACCCGCACGCGCCGGACCTGCTGGACGTCGGCTCGATCGCCGAGGGCCTGCTCGCCCGGATCTCCCGCCGCCACCTGCTGCTCGACTACGACGCCCCGCTGCGCACCGTCGGCACCCGGCTGCGCTGGGCCGCCCTGCCCGCCCCCGCCGGGACCCCGGCCCGGCTGGTGAGGTTCACCGTCGACGACACCGACGCCGCCGACGGCCTGCGCACCGCCGAGCTGGCCGTGCCCGGCGACGTGGCGCCGGCCGCCGTGGCCGGGTTCTGCGAGGACCTGGCCCTGCACGACTGGGTGCTGACCACGGTCGCGCACAAGCTGGACGGCGTCCCCTCGGGCGCGGCCGGCCAGGACGCGGTGCTGACGGCGCTGCGCCCGCTGGTCGAGCACCTGCTGCACGTGTGGATGCCCGGAGCGCGCGTGGACCCGGCGCTCGGCCCGTTGTGGCGGACCCTGGAGGAGCGCCCCGGCTTCACCCGGCAGTGGGAGAACCTGGTGCAACGCGTCCGCGACCAGATGGCCCTCCTGGCGCTGCGGCCGCGGGCCGATGACGCCCCGGCCGTCCGCCGGACCGCCTGACCCGGCGGCCCCGACCCGCACCGTCCCGCACGAGCACCGTCCCCGACCCGTACCGTCCCGGACCCGTACCACCGCTGGAAACGCACGATCCCGGTCTCGCACGACCCGGCCGGGCGCGATGCCCGACGCACACGATCCCAACGGGGGGAGAAGGCGATATGCCCGCAGAGACCACCGCACGCGGCGAGGCGCGCGGCAGGGAGGACGGCGCCCGCCGCCTGATACAGAAGCTGCTGGCCACAGTGCTGGCAGGCGGCGTGGTGTACGTGCTCAGCACCGTCTTGGCCCCGTCCGCCGACGACGTCTGGCAGCTCGTGCTGTCGGTCCTGTGCGGCGGCGCGGTGCTCATCGTCCAGTTCCTGGTCACCTTCGCGCACCAGCTCGGCGAGCTGAAGTCCTCCGTGGACCAGCGTTTCGTCGACATCGGCCGCGCCACCAAGCTCTTCAACGAGGTGGAGAAACTCCGCGACGACGGGGTGCCCCGGCTCGCCGAGAGCGCCACGCACGTGGTCTCCATCGGCCCGGAGATCCTGCACGACTTCGCGCACGAGGAGATCAACCGGCTCGCACTCCAGATGGACGACCTGACCAACCTCAGCGCCGAGTGCCCCGGCGAGAACCACGACTGGCTGCTGAGCCTGACCAAGTGCGCCCGCCGCACCGTCGACGCCATCAGCACCTCCGTCGACCAGGACTTCTGGAGCACCGAGCCGGCCGGCCGCTATCTGGAGGCCCAGCGCGAGGCGATCGACGACCGCGGGGTGCGGGTGCGCCGCCTGTTCGTCGTCAAGCAGCCCGGCGACCTGCCGCACCTGCACGACATCTGCAAGGAGCAGCGGGACGTGCGCATCGAGGTGCGCGTGGTCGCCCTGTCCCAGCTCCCGCTGCACGTCCAGCGCGGCAAGATGATCGACTTCGTCGTCTTCGACGGCGCGCTGTCCTACGAGGTCGGCGCCGACCAGCTCAGCGTGAACTCCTGGACCACGGTGAACGCCCGTGAGGACGACGTGCAGCAGCGCATCCGCCGCTTCGGAGAGCTGTGGAACGCCAGCCCGCACAGCGTCCCCGACGGCGCCGCGGCGCTGACCTCCGGGCCGGATCCCACCGCCTCCTGAGCCGTGGGCGACAATGGTCCCCATGACTCTGTTCCGCGACGACGGCATCGTGCTGCGCACCCAGAAGCTGGGCGAGGCGGACCGGATCATCACCCTGCTCACCCGCGGCCACGGGCGGGTGCGGGCCGTGGCCCGGGGCGTGCGGCGGACCAAGTCCAAGTTCGGGGCCCGCCTCGAACCCTTCTCCCACGTGGACGTGCAGTTCTTCGCGCGCGGCGGCGAACTGGTGGGCCGCGGGCTGCCGTTGTGCACCCAGAGCGAGACCATCGCGCCCTACGGCGGCGCCATCGTCGCCGACTACGCCCGCTACACCGCCGGGACGGCGATGCTGGAGACCGCCGAGCGGTTCACCGACCACGAGGGCGAGCCGGCCGTGCAGCAGTACCTGCTGCTCGTCGGCGGCCTGCGCACCCTCGCCCGCGGCGAGCACGCCCCGCACCTCGTGCTCGACGCGTTCCTGCTGCGCTCGCTGGCCGTCAACGGCTACGCGCCCAGCTTCGGCGACTGCGCCCGGTGCGGAATGCCCGGACCCAACCGGTTCTTCTCGGTGGCCTCCGGCGGCTCGGTCTGCGCCGACTGCCGGGTCGCGGGCAGTGTCGTACCCTCGCCGCAGACGCTGGAGCTGCTCGGCGCGCTGCTCACGGGAGACTGGGAGACCGCGGACGCCAGCGAGCCGCGGCACGTCAGGGAGGGGAGCGGACTGGTGTCCGCCTACCTGCACTGGCACCTGGAGCGGGGACTGCGCTCCCTGCGGTACGTGGAGAAGTAGCCGGCTCCCCGACGAGCGGCGGCCGAGCAGGCTGAGCAAGCCGAAGCAACCGAGACAAGCACGACTAGGAGACGAGAAGCACATGGCAGTACGCGGGATCCTGGGGCGTCAGCGGCGCGAGTACCAGGCGCCGGAGCCGCACCCGTCGGGAGCGCGCCCCCCGAAGCTGCCGGGTGAGCTGGTCCCGAGCCACGTGGCGATCGTCATGGACGGCAACGGCCGCTGGGCCAAGGAGCGCGGCCTGCCGCGCACCGAGGGGCACAAGGTGGGCGCCGAGCAGGTGCTCGACGTCCTCCAGGGCTCCGTCGAGATCGGCGTCCGCAACATCTCCCTGTACGCCTTCTCCACGGAGAACTGGAAGCGTTCGCCCGACGAGGTGCGCTTCCTGATGAACTTCAACCGCGACTTCATCCGCAAGACCCGCGACCAGCTCGACGCGCTGGGCATCCGGGTGCGCTGGGCGGGCCGGATGCCCCGGCTGTGGAAGTCGGTCGCCAAGGAGCTTCAGGTCGCCCAGGAGCAGACCAAGGACAACGACCTGCTCACCCTGTACTTCTGCATGAACTACGGCGGGCGCGCGGAGATCGCGGACGCCGCCCAGGCGCTGGCCGAGGACGTCAAGGCGGGCCGGCTCGACCCGTCCAAGGTCGACGAGAAGACCCTGGCGAAGTACCTGTACTACCCGGACATGCCGGACGTGGACATGTTCCTTCGCCCCAGCGGCGAGCAGCGCACCTCCAACTACCTGCTCTGGCAGAGCGCGTACGCCGAGATGGTCTTCCAGGACGTGCTGTGGCCCGACTTCGACCGCCGTGACCTGTGGCGCGCCTGCGTCGAGTACGCCTCCCGCGACCGCCGCTTCGGCGGGGCCGTCCCCAACGAGGAGCTGCTGGCCATGGAGGGCCGCCCCGAGGAGGGCTGAGGAGGGCTGAGCGCCGCCGGGGCGGGGGAGCGCCGGGCCGCCCGCCGGAGGGGGGAGTGAGCGGGGCCGCCCGCTGAGGGCGGGGGATCGGTGCCGCGCTTGAGCGGGGAGCGGAGGAGCGGTGCCGCCCCCGCGCGGGGGAGTGGAGGAGCGGGGCCGCGCCCGCGCGGCCCGGTCCGTCCTCCGCCTCAGTCCCCGGCCGTCGCGCAGGAGGCGCAGGTGCCGAAGATCTCCACGGTGTGCGCGACGTTGACGAAGCCGTGCTCCGCGGCGATGGCCTCGGCCCACTTCTCCACGGCCGGGCCCTCCACCTCGGCCGCCTTGCCGCAGACCCGGCAGACCAGGTGGTGGTGGTGCTCGCCGGTGGAGCAGCGGCGGTAGACCGACTCGCCGTCGGAGGTGCGCAGCACGTCGACCTCGCCGGCGTCGGCGAGGGACTGCAAGGTGCGGTAGACGGTCGTCAGGCCCACCGAGTCGCCCTTGTGCCGGAGCATGTCGTGCAGTTCCTGCGCGCTGCGGAACTCGTCGACCTCGCCGAGGGCCGCGGCGACGGCGGCGCGCTGCCGGGTGGCGCGTCCCTTCACGGGGGGTCCTGCGGTCGTCACCGGATTGCCTCCTCGCGTCTCGCCTCTGCCGGGGCCATTGTGCCAGTCCGGGCCGGTGGCGGTCAGACGCCGACGCCGTCGCCGGACGCCCGGCTGACCGGAATCGCGCCCCGCGCGGCGCCCTCGGCGGCCTCGGCCGTGTGCGCGGCGGCGGCCGTCCGGGCGCGGCGCCGGGCCAGCGGAGCGGCCAGAGCGGTGAGCGCGACGAACGCGGCGATGGTGAACAGCACGATCGTCGCACCGGGCGGCACGTCCTGGTAGTACGAGGTGACCGTGCCGCCGAGGGCGACGCTCACGCCGAGGGCGACGGCGAGCGCGAAGGTGGCGGCGAAGCCGCGGGTGAGCTGCTGGGCGGCGGCCACCGGGACCACCATCAGCGCCGAGACCAGGAGCAGGCCCACCACGCGCATCGCGACCGTCACCGTGACCGCGGCGGTGACGGCGGTCAGCAGGTTCAGCGCGCGCACCGGCAGCCCGGTGACCCGGGCGAACTCCTCGTCCTGGCTGACCGCGAACAACTGCCGGCGCAGACCCACGGTCACCAGCACCACGAAGGCCGCCAGCAGGCAGATCGAGGTCACGTCGGAGGCCGAGACGGTCGACAGCGAGCCGAAGAGGTACGACGTCAGGTTGGCGTTGGAGCCGCCGGGCGCGAGGTTGACGAACAGGACGCCGCCCGCCATGCCGCCGTAGAAGAGCAGGGCGAGGGCGATGTCGCCGCGGGTGCGGCCGTACCAGCGGATCAGCTCCATCACCACGGCGCCGAGCACGGATACCGCGGTCGCCGTCCACACCGGGGAGGCGGACAGCAGGAAGCCGAGGCCGACGCCGGTCATGGCCACATGGCCGATGCCGTCGCCCATCAGGGCCTGGCGGCGCTGGACGAGGTAGACGCCGACGGCGGGCGCGGTGACGCCGACCAGCACGGCGGCCAGCAGCGCCCGCTGCATGAAGGCGTAGTCGAGGAAGTCCATCAGCTCAGCAGCCCCGTACGGATCGGGTCGGCGCCGGGGGCGCCGTGCGGGTGGTCGTGGTCGTGTTCGCGGCCGGGCGGGGCGGGGCGCCCGGCGTCCTTCGGGGGCGGCCCGTCGTGCAGCACGCGGCCGTCGCGCAGCACGACCGCGCGGTCGATCAGCGGCTCCAGGGGCCCGAGTTCGTGCAGCACCAGCAGCACCGTCGCGCCCGCGGCCGCCTGGTCGCGCAGGGTGGCGGCCAGCGTCCGCTGGCTGGCCAGGTCGACGCCCGCCAACGGCTCGTCCATGATCAGCAGTTCCGGTTCGCAGACCAGCGCGCGGGCGATCAGCACCCGCTGGTGCTGGCCGCCGGACAGGGCGTCGACGGGGTCCTTCGCCCGGTCCGCCATGCCGACCAGGTCCAGCGCGTGGCGGACGGCGGCGCGGTCGGCGCCGCGGAAGAGGCCGAACCGGGTGCGGGAGAGCCGGCCCGAGGCGACGATCTCCGCCGCGGTCGCGGGGACCCCGCCCGCCGCCGTGGTGCGCTGCGGCACGTAGCCCACGCGGGACCAGTCGCGAAAGGCGCGCTGCGGGGCGCCGAACAGCTCGACCTCGCCCGCGCTCACCGGCACGTGGCCGAGGGCGGCGCGCACGGCGGTGGACTTGCCGGAGCCGTTCGCGCCGAGCAGCGCGACCGTCTCGCCGCGGTGCACGGCGAGGTCGACGCCGCGCAGCACGGGGCGGCCGCCGAGGTCGGCGTGCACCTGGCGCAGGGATATGACGCGTTCGCCCATGACCGGGTCCTTCCGGCGGTTCACTCGGCGCCCAGGGCGTGCTGGAGGGCCTTGAGGTTGGCCTCCTGCACGGCGAGGTAGTCGCGGCCCCGGGACTTCTTCGTGATGCCCTCGAGGGGGTCGAGGACGTCGGTCTTCAGCCCGGCGTCGCGTGCGATGGTCTTCGCCGTCTTGTCGCTGACCAGCGTCTCGTAGAAGACGGTGGTGACGCCGTCGGCGCGGGCCATGCGCTCCAGGTCCTTCACCCGGGCCGCGCTGGGCTCGGACTCGGGGTCGAGCCCGTTGACGGCCTCCTCGGTCAGGCCGTAGCGCTCGGCGAGGTAGCCGAAGGCGGCGTGCGTGGTGATGAAGACCTTGGTCCTGGTGTGGGCGAGGCCCTGCTTGAACCGGGCGTCGAGGGCGTCGAGCTGCTTGACCAGCGCGGCGGTGTTCTTCCGGTAGTCGGCCGCGTGGGCGGGGTCGCCCTGCTCGAAGGCCCTGCCGACGCCCGCGGCGAGCTGGGCGTAGCGCACCGGGTCCATCCAGACGTGCGGGTCCCGGCCGCCGGACTCCTCGCCGGGCCGGGTGTCGTGGGCCGCGGCGTGGCCGCCGACCTCGTTGCCGTGCGTCTCCAGCGTGGTCAGGGAGGCGGCGTCGACCTTGGTCTTGACGTCCGACTGGGCTATCGCCTCGTCGACGGAGGGCTGGAGGCCCTTGAGGTAGAGCGCGGCGTCGGCGTCCTGGAGCCGGGCGGTCTGCCGGGCGCTGATCTCCAGGTCGTGCGGCTCCTGGCCGGGCTGGGTGAGGCTGGTGACGTGGACGTGGCCGCCGCCGATCCGCTCGGCCAGGAAGGCCAGCGGATAGAACGAGGCGACGACGTCGTACCTGCCCGTGCCGCCGCCGGCCGAGTCGGCGGAACCGGCGGGACCGGCCGAGCAGGCGGAGAGGGCGCCGAGGGCGGCGAGGACGAGGCCGGCGGTCGCCGCGGTCGCGGCCCGGGGCAGGACGGGACGTCGTCTTGTGTTCATGACAGTCATTTTCAACAAAGATGGAAACGGTTGTCAACAAGCCGTCGCGACCCTTCGTCCCGCGCCCTGCGCAGCTCGCCCCGGCCCCTGCGCGGCTCACCCCTGGCCCCTGCGCAGCTCGCCCTGGCCCCTGCGCGGCTCGCCCCTGGCCCCTGCGCAGTGCCGATTCCCGCCCTTAACCGGCACCGATTTGATCGGGGGGGAGCCCGCGCCGGTACGCTGAAGCATTCGCTCTGAAGCGTCTCGCTTCGTCGCCCGTCGTCGTAATGAAGAGAGCACCGTGGCCGCCGACAAGATCGACACCATCGTCAGCCTGAGCAAGCGCCGTGGCTTCGTATTCCCCAGCAGTGAGATCTACGGCGGCCAGCGCGCCGCCTGGGACTACGGGCCGCTGGGTGTCGAGCTGAAGGAGAACCTGAAGCGCCAGTGGTGGCGCTACATGGTGACGTCGCGCGAGGACGTGGTCGGCATCGACTCGTCCGTGATCCTGGCCACCGAGGTCTGGGTCGCCTCCGGACACGTCGCCACCTTCACCGACCCGCTCACCGAGTGCACCTCCTGCCACAAGCGGTTCCGCGCGGACCACCTGGAGGAGGCGTACGAGGCGAAGCACCACCGCCTCCCCGAGCACGGTCTCACCGACGTCAACTGCCCCAACTGCGGCAACAAGGGCCAGTTCACCGAGCCCAAGCAGTTCTCCGGCCTGCTCTCCACCCACCTCGGCCCCACCCAGGACACCGGCTCGGTCGCCTACCTGCGCCCCGAGACCGCCCAGGGCATCTTCACCAACTTCGCCCAGGTGCAGACCACTTCGCGCCGCAAGCCGCCGTTCGGCATCGCGCAGATGGGCAAGTCGTTCCGCAACGAGATCACGCCGGGCAACTTCATCTTCCGCACCCGCGAGTTCGAGCAGATGGAGATGGAGTTCTTCGTCAGGCCGGGCGAGGACGAGAAGTGGCAGGAGTACTGGATGGAGCAGCGCTGGAACTGGTACACCGGCCTGGGTCTCCGTGAGGAGAACATGCGCTGGTACGACCACCCCAAGGAGAAGCTCTCCCACTACTCCAAGCGCACCGCCGACATCGAGTACCGCTTCCAGTTCGGCGGCAACGAGTGGGGCGAGCTGGAGGGCGTCGCCAACCGCACCGACTACGACCTCTCCGCCCACGCCAAGGCGTCCGGCCAGGACCTGTCGTACTTCGACCAGGAGGCCGGCGAGCGCTGGACCCCCTACGTCATCGAGCCCGCGGCCGGCGTCGGCCGCGCCATGCTCGCCTTCCTGCTCGACGCCTACGTCGAGGACGAGGCGCCCAACGCCAAGGGCAAGATGGAGAAGCGCACCGTGCTGCGCCTGGACCGCCGCCTCGCCCCGGTGAAGGTCGCGGTGCTGCCGCTCTCCCGCAACCCGGAGCTGTCGCCCAAGGCCAAGGGCCTGGCCCAGGCGCTGCGCCACCACTGGAACATCGAGTTCGACGACGCCGGCGCCATCGGCCGCCGCTACCGCCGCCAGGACGAGATCGGCACGCCGTACTGCGTGACGGTCGACTTCGACACCCTGGACGACAACGCGGTGACCGTCCGCGAGCGCGACTCGATGAAGCAGGAGCGCGTGTCGCTGGACCAGATCGAGGGCTACCTGGCCAGCCGCCTGCTCGGCTGCTGACGCTGGCGGCCGCCCGCGGCCGCGGTGCGCCCAGGCCCCCGGTTCCTCCGTGGAACCGGGGGCTTCGTGCTGCCCGTGGGCCTTCGGCGCCGGGTCGGCGGGGCGCTGGGTCGGCGGCGCGCCGGCCTCGGGGAACAACGGAATTCGTCGTTCACGATGCGGCCGCTGATGTGGACCGCCTGCGCTGCGGCCGCCGCGGCATCCGGACCGTTGAGTTGTCTCGGCAACAGACCTGTTGCGCCTTGGGGTTGGGCCTGTACTGTCCCTCTCGAAAGTGCGTTCCCATCAAGGAGGCACGATTTGAAGAGCATCGTTGCGCGAATCGGACATGCGGGCCGCAGCGCCCTGATAGTGGCGGCGATTTCCGTCGCCGCGCCGATCGTCGCAAGCCCTACTGTCCATGCGGCAACCTATGACGGGCAAAAGGCCAGCAGCACAAGTTGCTGGAATGACAGGAGAATCGTCTCCTCCACTCACCTCTACGCAGGCTCGTATCAGGATCAATCCATCATTGACCTGTACTACAGCCCGTCATGCCGGACAGCGTGGGGGCGTATCGAGCACGGCTCGATCGCTTCTCCGGGGGACAACAACGGCGGTGTCGCCGAAGTGACCCGAAACAGTGACCGGCGGACCTACTCGTGCAGGGTGGTCGACAGCAGCGGCTCCTGCTACACGGCGATGGTCAATGACGCCAATGTGACCTCTTACGCCTACGGCGAGGAGGACACCGGCGCTTACATCGCCTCGGGTCGGACGGCGAACTACTAAGCCAATTGTCCGACCTCGCCGGGTCGTTATGGGGGCGGTGGCCGGGATTCCCAGAAGTCCCTGAAGAACCCTCGCCAAAGGCCGACACGATCCCAAGGTGACCGACGCACCAGGCGGTCCTGTCGCACTCGCTCGACTTCGATCCTGCAGGACGGTCCGCCGGCGACGCCGGCGGACCGTTTCGCCTTCTGCGGCTGATGGCGGCCGTGCCAGTGGCCCGAGTGTCGCGTCGGGCGAGCGCCGGACTCCGCCCGCTGCCCACCGTGGGGCGCGCCGACGTTCGCACGGCGACCTTTCCGGGAAGCCCGCGCGGCCCCTAGCCCCCAGCCCCCAGCCCCCAGCCCCCAGCCGAGGCCGGGCACCGGGGAGCCGAGGTCTCCTGACGCATGACGAATGACAGATATTGATTTCTGTCATTCGTCATGTCAGGCTGGCGTCATGACGATGCAGACACGCAAGCTCGGAAGCACCGGCCCCCAGGTCTCCGCCCTGGGCCTCGGCTGCATGGGCATGTCGGGGGTGTACGGCGAGGCGGACCGCCCGGAGGCCGTCGCCACCGTGCACGCCGCCCTGGAGGCCGGCGTCACCCTCCTGGACACCGGCGACTTCTACGCCATGGGCCACAACGAGATGCTGCTGGGCGAGGCCCTGCGCGCCGCCCCGGCGCATCTCCGGGACAACGCGCTGCTCAGCGTGAAGTTCGGCGCGCAGCGCGACCCGGGCGGCGGCTGGCTCGGCGTGGACGGCCGCCCGGCCTCCGTCAAGAACTTCGCCGCGTACTCCCTCCAGCGCCTCGGCGTGGAAGCCCTCGACGTCTACCGCCTCTCCCGCCTCGACCCGGACGTGCCCATCGAGGAGACCGTGGGCGCGATCGCCGAACTCGTCGAGAAGGGCTGGGTCCGGCACATCGGCCTCAGCGAGGTCGGCGCCGAGACCATCCGGCGGGCCGCCGCCACCGCCCCGATCGCCGACCTCCAGATCGAGTACGCGCTGCTCTCGCGCGGCCCCGAGCGGGAGATCCTGCCCACCCTGCGCGAACTGGGCATCGCCGTCACCGCGTACGGCGTCCTCTCCCGCGGGCTGATCTCCGACCACATCACCGCCGACCGCAGCTTCGCCGCGAACGACTTCCGCTCCTCCTCGCCCCGCTTCCAGGGCGACAACCTGAAGCACAACGTCGGCCTGGTCGCCTCGCTGCGCCGGATCGCGGACGGGAAGGGCGCCACGGTCGCGCAGATCGCCATCGCCTGGGTGCTCGGCCGCGGCGACGACATCGTGCCGCTGATCGGCGCCCGCACCCGCGAGCGGCTGTCCGAGGCGCTGGGCGCCCTCGACGTCGTCCTCGACGCGGCCGACCTCGCCGCCATCGAGGAGGCGGTCCCGGCCGGCGCGGTGGCGGGCGAGCGGTACGCGCCCGCGCAGATGGCCCTGCTGGACAGCGAGCGGTGAGCGGAAACCGGTGAACCGCACGCCGGGTACGGTCTAAGACATGGCACCCACCGCCGAGACCCTGACCGCCGAGCGCATCCTCGCGGCGACCGAGGACGTGCTGCGCCGCCACGGCCCGACCAAGGCCACCGTGGTGGACGTGGCCCGCGCGCTCGGCGTCAGCCACGGCAGCGTCTACCGCCACTTCCGCACCAAGGCGGCGCTGCGGGAGGCGGTCACCAAGCGCTGGCTGGACCGGACCACCCAGGCGCTGGCGGACGTGGCCGCCGGGGACGGCGATCCCCGGGCGCGGCTGCGCGACTGGTTCCAGGAACTGTTCGAGGCCAAGCGCCGCAAGGCGGGCGGCGATCCCGAGCTGTTCGCCACGTACTCGGTCCTCGCGCAGGAGAACGGCGAGGCGGTCGGCGCGCACATAGCCGAGCTGACCCGCCAGTTGACCGGGATCGTCGCGGCGGGCGCCGCCGCCGGAGCCTTCGCCGCCCCGGACCCGGCGGCCACCGCCCGCACCCTCTTCCACGCCACCGGCCGCTTCCACGACCCCTGCTACGCCCGCGAGTGGACCGCCCCCGACGTCCAGGAAGAACTGAACGAGGTTCTGGACCTGCTGCTACGGGGGCTGGACGAGCGCGGGGAGTGAGACTCCGCGCCGCCACGCGCTGGTGCACCTGGCTCGAACGGTGCACCCTTCGGAAGGCTCACCGTCCAGTCAGGGCGCGAGCAGCAGGACACCCCGGCCGGCACTCGGAGGGAACGCCGACCGGGGCCGGTGGGCGGAGCCGCTACGCGCTCCGGATCGGTACCGGGCGGTCCGGGGAGTCCAGCCACGCCCGTTCCCCGTCGCCGTCCACGATGAGTCCGAAGCGATCGAAGCCGGGTCTGCCGTTCTCCTCCCACCAGCGGTAGGCCGCTTCGGTCTCGTCCCACAGCTTGCGGGGGCCGGACTGGACGACTTCGTACGCGTCGGCGTCCGGTACGTAGTCCGCCGACGCCCACGACAGGGTGTCGGTGCTGTACGTCCACAGCGTGTAGGCGCCGCCGTCGTACCGCTCGGCTCGCCAGAACGCCCCAGCCACTTGCAGCCCGATCACGAACTGTTGCAGCCACCCGCCGATATCGGCGGGCGACAGCGCCGTGACGCTCCTGGCGCCGTCTGCGGGCCACTCCCGGCCCTTGAGGTAGGCATCGAAGGGCGGGCGTTCCGTGCGCTGCTGTCGCAGACGCATGAAGGCACTGGAACGGGTGAAGGGGCCATGCGCCGTGCCGTCGTCGCCGACGACCATGCGCACGACGTGCTCACCGCCGTACTCGGTCCCCCACGGGGCGACGATGACCCCGCCGGGGCGGCACTGTTCCACCCAGGTGCGGGGCACCTCTCCGACCGAGCACGTCGCGATGATCCGGTCGTACGGGGCGCTGCTCGCGTGGCCCAGTCGGCCGTCTCCCACGACGACCAAGGGCGCCAGGCCGGCGCGCCGAAGGTTCTCCACGGCGCCCTCGGACACGTCCGCGTCGTACTCGACGCTGATCACGTTCGCACCGCCGAGCCGGTGTGCGAGAAGGCCCGCGTTCCAGCCCGTGCCGGCGCCGATCTCAAGGACGCGCTGTCCTTCCCGCACGTCCAGATCAGTCAGCATCGAGAAGACCATGCGCGGCATGGAACTGGAGCTTGTGGGCGTGGCTCCGAGTCCATCCCCGGTGTGTCGTCCGTCGTCCCACTGCGTCGTCAGAGGGACGTCGGAGTACACCGCCTCGAACCACGCGTCCGGGTCCCTGGCACGGTCCACCAACGCCGTCTGCCGGGTGCCGTCCGCGATGCCCGGCCAGATGCGGTCGGGCACGAACCGCTCACGGGGGACCGCCTCGAACGCCGGCAGCCAGTCGGAAGTCAGCGCGCCCGCTTCCACGAGCGCGGAGGCGAGCCCCGAAGGGCCCGCCTCTTCCCTGCGCGTCGTCACATGCGCCTACTTACCCGTAGCGGGGCCGGAGCCGTCGGACGTGTTGCCGCCCTCGTCGGAGCCGCCGCCGCCGTGCTTGGCGCCGCTGTCGCTGTCGTCCTGCTGGCCACCGCCCTGGCCGTCGCCGGACCCGCCGCCGTGCTGTCCACTCATGGGTGCTCCTTCGTAGTCGGTCGATGATCCGTGCACCCACCCGGCCGTCTCCCCTTCACGGGGCGTGTGGCCGGGCGGGGGTCTCGTGCTCCGCGCTGGAAAGTGCGAGGTGAAGTCTGTGAGCTGTTGGCACGCCGCCGCCGGGTCCTCGTGCCGTCGAAGTCTGCTTGTCCGATGAGGATCGGCCGGAGTCGACTCGCTGGACGAGTGGCGCGGTGGCGCCTCGGTTCGCGGAGCGGGCGTGCATCATGCGGCGGGGCGGTTATGCGTCCCTCCGTAGGGCTGTGGGGATCTTGAAGCAGCACCAGGTCTTGGTTCCGTCAGGGCTCACGCCGCACAGCGTGGACAGCTCGCTGACGATGAACATGCCGCGGCCGTGCTCGTCCAGGTCACCGGCCGTGCTGATGCGGGCATGCCGCGTGGAGCCGTCGTCCACTTCGAGCACGAGCACGTCGGCGACGAGCAAGAAGCGAAAGGCGACTTGATCTCCCGTACCGTGCACCAGCGCGTTGGTGACGAGTTCGCTGATCACGATCCGGACGTCATCGACCAGGTAGGGAAGCCCCCAGTGACGCAGCTTGGCCGCCGCGACTTTCCGGAGGTGGCCGACCCACCGGCCTTCGTGTGCGGGGACTGGCTGTCCCTCGGGCCTGGGGTCGCGCCGCAGGCTCAGGGTCAGGTCGTCCAGTACGGCCTCGGGACTGGTCACCAGCTCCTCGACGGTTCCGACGATCATTCCGTCACCACGTCCTCGGCATGCACCAGCACGCGGCTGACAGCGGCCCGCACTTCGAGTCGCTGTTCTCTCCGTGCCTTGCGGAGCTTGATGAGCTGGACGTTGTGGTCCGCCGCCGCGCGCGGCCTGTCGGGTCGCAGCGGTCGGTCGTAGTCGTTGTCCCGGTTCATCCAGTCGCCGGACCGGAGCTTGGTGCGCTGGCTCGTCATCAGCAGCCTCGGCTTCGTCGGAGGGGGAGAGCGGAGATCGCCCCTGCGGGGGAGGAAGGGCGATCTCCGCCGAACCGGCGAACCGGTCCGTATAGGAGCAGCCGTCACTGCCTGTCATGAATGATCATGAACTGATGGACAGTCACGTTTGCCGCAGGGCTAGCTTGCTCCTTTTTCGGTTCGACATGCAACCCATTCACTGAAAGTCCAAAAAGGCGCGTACATCCGTTCGCATGGCCAACGATGACGCAGGCGTGCCAGACTGCGCCCATGACGCAGAAGAGAGCGACGCCGTCAGTCAAGAGGCGGCGTGTGGGCGCCCAACTGCGTCAGTGGCGCGAAGCGGTTGACATGCCGTCAGGCGATGTCGCTCGGGCCATGGGGTGGAGTCAGCCTCGCTTCTCTCGCGTCGAGCGGGGCTACTACCGCATCGGGCGGGACGAGGTTCTCGACCTGTGCGCGAAGGTCGGCGTCGATGATCCCAAGGGCGTCGACGAGGTCGCTCGCGTCGCTGAGGAGCCGACGGGCAAGGGCTGGTGGGCCTCGTATGCGGACAAGGTCAGCGAGGCGTACCTGGACTTCGTGGAGCTGGAAGCCGAGGCGGAGACGATCCGCATCGTGCACCCCAAGGTGATCCCGGGTCTGGTTCAGTCACCGCTCTATGTCAGGGAGATGCACTCGCGAGCGCGCTCGAACGATCCGGAGTCGCTGATCGCCATCCGCCTGGCGCGACAGGAAGTCCTCAGCCGCGCGCAGTTTCACGGCGTGATCCCTGAATCCGCATTCCACGCCGAGTTCAAGTCCAGCCCTGGCCTCATGGAAGACCAGCTTCGCAAGCTGATCGCCGCCACCAAGATGGATAACGTCACCCTTCAGATCCTGCCGCTCACCGCGCACCCATCCATCGGGTCGAACGGAGCGATGACGATCCTCACGTTCCGGCATCCGTGGACGCCCGTTGCCAGCATCGACAACCCCATGGGCGGATCACACACCTACGACCCGGCCCAGGTCGCCTACCTGAAAGCCGAGTTCGAGAACATCGCTTCTGCCGCGCTTCCCGTGGACCAGTCACGGGATCTTCTTGACGAGTACCTGGAAGGACTGCACAAGTGACCACCAACAACGGACGCTCGCTCAATGCACCGGAGCTTGAGGGAGCCGTCTGGACGAAGTCTTCCTACAGCGGGGACTCCCAGGGGCAGTGCGTTGAGCTCGCTGCCCTGACGGCCGCGCCGTACGCCGGCATGCGGGCCGTAAGGGACTCGAAGAACCCGGATGGCCCTGCACTGGTCTTTTCCGAGTCCTCCATCGCGGGCTTCCTCGCGGATGTTCACGACGGCAAGTTCGACAACTGACCCCATGGCTCAGCACGCGTCGAGGCCCGGTTCCCCCACCTCATATCTGGGGAGCCGGGCCTCGACGTACTGCTGCCCATGCGCCGAAGGCGGCGTACCTAGGGAATGCCGGATGAACGCGGTTCGTCTCTGGGCGCCGCAAAAGACGCGTTCCTGCGTGGAGAGGCGGGACCTGGGCGGGCCTGGTGCTGATCGGCCGTACGGGCTGCGGCTGGCGTCTCGACAGGGTTACGACCACGCCTCATTTGGTCGGCCGCCTTCGGCAGTGGATCGGTCTGCACAGCCGAATGCCGCCGGTCGTGCACGGTGTGCGCCGTCGGCGTCAGGCGCCTACCCCCGCCGTCTGCCGGACCTCCTGCTCGCGTAGGTGGTCGGCTGTGCGTTCGGCGGTGGCTCGGGCCCAGCGGCCGGAGGTGATCGCGCCCAGGACCAGTACCGCGAGGCCGCAGACCACCAGGACCCACCAGCCGGGCCGGGACGCCGAGACGAACGCGCTCCGGTAGGAGGACGATCCGATCCGGGACGCCAGCAGCGCGCCGACCACCGCGACGCCGAGCGTCTGGCCGAGCTGCCGGCTGGTGGAGGCGACCGCCGCGGCGACCCCCGCCTGGGCGCGGGGCATGCCCGAGACCGCCGTGTTGGTGATGGGGGCGTTGACGAAGCCGAAGCCGAGGCCGAACAGGACGTACCCGCACACGAGGGTGACGTCCGACGTCTCGGCGTCGAAGGCGGCGAACAGCAGCGCGCTCGCCGTCATGGCGGTCCCGGCGATCAGCAGAGGCAGCCGCGGGCCCCGGGTGCCGACCAGCCGCCCGGACAGCGGCGCGCACAGGAACGTGGGCGCCGCCAGCGGCAGCATCCACAGACCCGCGTGCAGGGCGTCCAGGCCGCGCACGTTCTGGAGGTAGAGCGTGGACAGGAACAGGAAGCCGCCGAGCGCCGCGAAGCCGGTGACCGCGATGACGGTGGCGCCGCTGAACGGCGCCGAGCGGAAGAACCGCAGGTCGATCAGGGGCTCGGCGCGGCGCGGCTCGTAGCGCAGCAGGGCGAGCAGCGCGGCGAGCGCGACGGCGGCGAAGGGCAGCACCCGGGCCGGCCCGGCGTCCGGCGCCTCGATGATCGCGTACGTCAGGCTGCCGAACAGGACGATGACCAGCGCCTGCCCGACCGGGTCGGGGCGCCGGGCCCGGGGGGCGCGGGACTCCGGGACGAAGCGCAGGGTGAGCAGGAACGCGGCCAGCGCCACCGGCAGGTTGAGCCAGAAGATCGAGCGCCAGCCGACCGACTCCACCAGCAGGCCGCCGACCAGCGGCCCGGCCGCCATGGAGATGCCGACCACGGCGCCCCACGCGCCGATCGCGCGGGCCCGCTCGCGCGGGTCGGTGAAGGTGTTGGTGATGATCGACATCGCGACCGGGTTGAGCATCGAGCCGCCGACCGCCTGCACCATCCGGAAGACGACCAGCAGCTCCAGGTCGGGCGCCAGCGAGCACAGCAGGGAGCCGACGCCGAAGACCGCGAGCCCGGTCAGGAACACCCGCTTGCGGCCGATCCGGTCGGCCGTCGACCCGGAGAGCATCAGCAGCGACGCGAGCACCAGCGTGTAGGCGTCGATGGTCCACTGAAGACCGGACGTGCTCGCGTGCAGATCGCGCTGGAGGGAGGGCAGGGCGACGTTCAGGACGGTGTTGTCCAGGCTCACGATCAGCAGGCTCATGCAGCAGATCGCGAGCACCAGGAGACGTCGGCGGGGACTCAGCTCGGGCATGGGTTCCAGCGTAGCCGATTCAATAGTGCGGTTAACTAATGACCGGTACACGATCGTCGCCGGGGCGGGCGGACGGCCGGCGCCGATGCGCGACAGGCCGATGCGCGACAATGGGGGAATGCCCACGCCCGAGTCCCCCCTCCAGATCGGCCCGCACACCGTCGTCCCGCCGGTGGTCCTCGCCCCCATGGCCGGGATCACCAACGCGCCCTTCCGCACCCTGTGCCGGGAGTTCAGCGGCGGCAAGGGCCTCTTCGTCAGCGAGATGATCACCACCCGGGCCCTGGTCGAGCGCAACGACAAGACCATGCAGCTCATCCACTTCGACGCGGCCGAGAAGCCGCGCTCGATCCAGCTCTACGGCGTCGACCCGGTCACCGTGGGCAAGGCCGTGCGCATGATCGTCGAGGAGGACCTCGCCGACCACATCGACCTCAACTTCGGCTGCCCGGTGCCGAAGGTGACCCGCAAGGGCGGCGGCTCGGCCCTGCCCTACAAGCGGAACCTGCTGCGCGCCATCCTGCGCGAGGCGGTCAGCGGGGCGGGCGACCTGCCGGTGACCATCAAGATGCGCAAGGGCATCGACGACGACCACCTCACCTACCTCGACGCCGGACGGATCGCCGTCGAGGAGGGCGTCACCGCCATCGCGCTGCACGGCCGCACCGCCGCACAGCACTACGGCGGCGCCGCGGACTGGGAGGCCGTCGCGCGGCTGAAGGAGCACGTCCCGGAGATCCCGGTGCTCGGCAACGGCGACATCTGGTCCGCCGAGGACGCGCTGCGGATGGTGCGCGAGACCGGCTGCGACGGCGTGGTCGTCGGCCGCGGCTGCCTGGGCCGCCCGTGGCTGTTCGCCGACCTGGTCGCCGCCTTCGAAGGCCGCTGCGAGGCCGGCGAGGCCCGCACGCGGCCCGCCCTGCGCGAGGTGGCCGACGTCATGGTCCGGCACGCCGCCCTGCTGGGGGAGTGGATCGGCGACGAGGCGCGCGGCGTGATCGACTTCCGCAAGCACGTCGCCTGGTACCTCAAGGGCTTCGCCGTCGGCTCCGAGATGCGCAAGCGGCTCGCGGTCACCTCCTCGCTGGAGGCGCTGCGCGCCGGCCTGGACGAGCTGGACCTGGACCAACCGTGGCCGGCCGGCGCGGACGGCCCGCGCGGCCGCACCTCCGGCAACAACCGGGTGGTGCTGCCGGACGGCTGGCTGAAGGACCCCTACGACTGCGAGGGCGTCGGCGAGGACGCGGAGCTGGACACCTCCGGCGGCTGACCGGCGCGCTCGCCTCGGTCGCCTTCCATGGCGACTCCGCCGCGGTCGCCGTTCACCGAGGTCGTCGCTCGCCGCGGCCGGTCCTCATCGCGGTCGCCTTCCCTCGCGACCCGCCGAGGTCGCCGCTCGCCGCGGCCGGTCCTCGTCGCGGGCGCGTCCCCTCGCGACTCGGCCGCAGTCGCGGCTCGCCGCGGCCGCCTCGGGCGCGCTCAGTCCTTGGTGGGGTGCGGCGTGGAGCCGTACGCCGTCAGGAAGCGGTCGCGGAAGGCGCTCATCTTCCACACCGGGGCGCTGTGGGCGGGCCGCAGTCCCTCGGTCCAGCCCCAGCCGGAGATCCGGTCCAGCACCTTCGGGTCCTTGGCGACGATCGAGACCGGCACGTCACGGCTGGCGTGGTCGCCGCTGACCCGGGCGATGGGCTGATGGTCGCCGAGGAAGACGAGCACGGTGTCAGCGGTGCCGTAGCGCTCCAGCCACTGGGTCAGGACGGTCACCGAGTACTGCACCGACTTGCCGTACTCCTCCCGGGAGCGGGTCGGGTCGGTGATGATGTCCTGCGGCCGGGTGCCCGCCGCCTCGATGCCCTGGAAGACCGAGCCGTCGCCGAGCCCGTCCCAGCCCACCGTCTTGGGGATCGGCGCCCAGGGCTGGTGGCTGGAGGTGAGGATGACGAACGACGTCAGCGGCTTGTCGTGCTTCTTGCCGTGCGCCAGCCGCTGGAACGCCTGAAGGGCGTACTGGTCCGGCATCGTGGACCAACTGAACTTCGGGCCCCGGTAGCCCATCTGGAAGGCGTTGTAGACCTTGTCCAGGCCGTACCACTTCGCCTCCGGCCAGCCCTTCTGCACGCCCGGCATGACGCCGACCGTGTCCCACGCGCCGGTCTTGCGGAACGCCTCGGTCAGCGTGAGGTGGTCGCCCGAGGTCACCGTGCGGTAGCGGTTCTGGTTGTCGACCCACAGGCCCGACATGAACGTGGAGTGTCCGAGCCAGCTCCCCCCGCCGTACGTCGCCGAGGTCAGCCAGCCGCTCTTGGCGCGGAAGCCCGCCTTCGCCAGCGCCCGGCTGCTCGCGTCCAGGGTCCGGTCCACGCCCGGCGCCATGATCGGGTCCTCGATCGCGCTGCGGCCGTAGCTCTCGATGAACGTGAAGACCATGTCCTTGCCGCGCAGGTCGGGCACCAACTGGCTGCCCGGGGTGCCGCCGAAGGCGTCCGCCCTCGCCGTCCGCGCGAACGCCCGCTCGTCGCGGATCGTCGACCGCAGGGCGTGCGCGTGGTACTTGAGCATGACCACCGTGTGCTCGGCGGCCACCGGGACGCCGTGGAACACCTGGAGGTTCAGCGTCGAGCAGGTCATCCACAGCGCGCTGACCAGCAGCAGGCCGCGGGTCGCGCGGGACTTGTCCCGGCCGAGGAAGTTCCCCACGCGCACCGTCGCCAGCGCCAGCACGGCCGGCACCGCCAGCACGAGCAGGACGGCGACGGCGGCGGCGAGCAACGCGACCGTGCCGCCGAGGGCGTCGGCGAGGTAGGACCGGGCGTCGTCCAGGAGCTGCCAGTCCAGGATCACGTTGAAGCTGCGCCCGAGGTACTGGTTGAACTCGACGTCGGTCACGTTCAGCACGGTCAGCACGCCGAGGGCCACGCCGCCGAGCACCGCGGCGACCGCCCGCGGCCGGCGCGGCAGCGCGATCAGCACGGCCGCCCCGAGCAGCGCCTCCACGGGAAGCCGCGCGAACGCCGCGAGATGCATCTGCCCCCGCTTGTTCGGCAGCAGCAGCGCGATCAGCACGACGCCCAGCGCCAGCGCGGTGACGGAGAGGGAGACCGCCCGCGCGGGCCCGGGATGCTCCGCCCGCCAGCGCCGCCACGCGCCGCGCAGGACGCCGGGACGGACGGCGCGAAGGGCGCGGCGCGCGCGAGGGGTGCGTGGGGGGCGAGAGGCGGGTGGGGCGCCTGTCGCCGGGGCGGTCGCAGCCGATTCTGTGAGCGGCTTCGCTTCCGGGTCCCGTACCGGCACCGGCTCCGGCTTCGGCTTCGGCGTGGGCTCCGCGCTCTCCTCGGTCTCGGTCTCCGGCGCCGTGAGCGTGTCCGCCGTCGCTTCCGCGGGCCTCGCTTCCGCGGACCGCTCCGCCGCCGGGCCTCCTCGGGGCGCCGCGTCCGGCTCGTCGGAGGCCGGCGCCCCGGTCGGACCCGTGCCGGGACGCGTGCCCGTGTCCGTACCCGGTGACTGGCGTGTGCTCGTGTGCTGCTGGGGCACCCCGGAGGTCCTTCCGTGCGCGGTGTCGCGGTACGGCGGGCCGCGCGCGAAGGCGGGGCGGGCCCGGGGAGGCGAGCCCGCCCGGCCCGCCGCCGTCCCGTACGGGCGCCCGGCCGGCTCTGTTCACAGCGCCGGGCAAACACCCGGCAAACCGCCGTCGCGCGCCAGCCCCTCCAAGGACCGCACCGCCTCGCGCCCGCCCTCCGCACTGCCTCGCCCCCGCCGCCCGCACCCGGTCCACGGCGCCGCCCGCACCGGTCCGCCGCGCCCCTCGCACCCGGCCCCCTCGCCGTCCGCATGGTGAAAACCGAGCGCGTGTGGCAGCGTGATTCTCACCACCCTTGATACGGGTAGCGCTCAGATGAGCGAATCAGGGGTACCTGCACTTCTCAAAGAGTGGCACTCAGTGCCACCCTTTGATCGTTCATCGATCGAACTCACCCGTGTCTACAGGTGCTCATGTGAGCGATCCAGGCGGCTCGAAGGGGCCCTTCTGTTCAAGAAGTGAACACGCAAGGCCCTGACGGCCAGCCTTGTTGTGACTTTCGATCCGGTGGCGGACGACCGGTTACGGACGCATGACGCGCGAGTGGACGTACCGGCAAGCCTTCGATCTGGGTATGTTCCTGCCCGTCAGGGCAGCCACCGCGTCCTCGAGGAGTCGAGACCCGTGTCGGAAAACAAAGATCTCCAGGTAGCCGATCGCGGCGACGGCGTTGAGGACGTGAAGTTCGTCTACGACTTCACCGAGGGCAACAAGGACCTCAAGGACCTCCTCGGCGGCAAGGGCGCGAACCTGGCCGAGATGACCAACCTGGGCCTCCCGGTCCCTCCGGGCTTCACCATCACCACCGAGGCCTGCAAGGTCTACCTCGACAGCGGCGAGGAGCCCGCGGCACTGCGTGACGAGGTGAGTGCGCACCTCGACGCCCTGGAGCGGACCATGGGCAAGAAGCTGGGCCAGGCCGACGACCCCCTCCTGGTGTCGGTGCGCTCCGGCGCCAAGTTCTCCATGCCCGGCATGATGGACACCGTCCTGAACATCGGCCTGTCCGACGCCTCCGTGCAGGGCCTCGCCAAGCAGGCGGGCGACGACCGCTTCGCGTGGGACTCCTACCGTCGGCTCATCCAGATGTTCGGCAAGACGGTCCTCGGCGTCGACGGCGAGCTGTTCGAGGACGCCCTCGACAAGGCCAAGGAGGCCAAGAAGGTCGCGGTCGACACCGAACTGGAGGCCGCCGACCTCAAGAAGCTGGTCACCGCCTTCAAGAAGATCGTCAAGCGGGAGGCCGACCGGGACTTCCCGCAGGACCCGCGCGAGCAGATGGACCTCGCCATCAAGGCGGTCTTCGACTCATGGAACGGCGACCGCGCCAAGCTCTACCGCCGCCAGGAGCGCATCCCGCACGACCTGGGCACCGCCGTCAACGTCTGCTCGATGGTCTTCGGCAACCTCGGCCCCGACTCCGGCACCGGCGTCGCCTTCACCCGCGACCCCGCCTCCGGCCACCAGGGCGTCTACGGCGACTACCTCCAGAACGCGCAGGGCGAGGACGTGGTCGCGGGCATCCGCAACACCGTCGCGCTGGCCGAGCTGGAGCGCATCGACAAGACGTCGTACGACCAGCTCATGCAGATCATGGCGACGCTGGAGAACCACTACCTGGACCTGTGCGACATCGAGTTCACCATCGAGCGCGGCCAGCTCTGGATGCTCCAGACCCGGGTCGGCAAGCGCACCGCCGGGGCCGCCTTCCGGATCGCCACCCAGCTCGTCGACCAGGGCCTGATCGACGAGGCGGAGGCCCTCCAGCGGGTGACCGGCGCCCAGCTCGCCCAGCTCATGTTCCCCCGCTTCGACGAGGGCGCGAAGATCGAGCAGGTCGGCCGGGGCATCGCCGCGTCGCCGGGCGCCGCGGTCGGCAAGGCGGTCTTCGACTCGTACACCGCCGTCAAGTGGTCCCGGTCCGGCGAGAAGGTCATCCTGGTCCGCCGCGAGACCAACCCCGACGACCTGGACGGCATGATCGCCGCCGAGGGCATCCTCACCTCGCGCGGCGGCAAGACCTCCCACGCGGCCGTGGTCGCCCGCGGCATGGGCAAGACCTGCGTCTGCGGCGCGGAGGAGCTGGAGGTCGACACCAAGCGCCGCCGGATGATCGTGCCGGGCGGGCACATCGTCGAGGAAGGCGACGTCATCTCCCTCGACGGCTCCTCGGGCAAGGTCTACCTGGGCGAGGTGCCGGTCGTCCCCTCCCCGGTCGTGGAGTACTTCGAGGGCCGGATGCACGCGGGCGCCGACGACGCCGACGAGCTGGTCGAGGCCGTGCACCGCATCATGGCCTTCGCCGACCGCAAGCGCCGGCTGCGGGTGCGCGCCAACGCCGACAACGCCGAGGACGCGCTGCGCGCCCGCCGCTTCGGCGCCCAGGGCATCGGCCTGTGCCGCACCGAGCACATGTTCCTCGGCGACCGGCGCGAGCTGGTGGAGCGGCTGATCCTGGCCGACACCGAGGCCGAGCGCGAGAAGTCCCTCAAGCAGCTCCTGCCGTTGCAGAAGAAGGACTTCGTCGAGCTGTTCGAGGCGATGGACGGCCTGCCGGTCACCGTCCGCCTGCTCGACCCGCCGCTGCACGAGTTCCTGCCCGACATCACCGAGCTGTCGGTGCGGGTGGCGCTGGCCGAGTCCCGCCAGGAGCCGCACGAGAACGAGCTGCGTCTGCTCCAGGCCGTGCACCGGCTGCACGAGCAGAACCCGATGCTGGGTCTGCGCGGCGTGCGCCTGGGCCTGGTGATCCCCGGCCTGTTCACCATGCAGGTGCGGGCCATCGCGGAGGCCGCGGCCGAGCGCAGCGCCGCCAAGGGCGACCCGCGCGCCGAGATCATGATCCCGCTGGTCGGCACGGTCCAGGAGCTGGAGATCGTCCGCGAGGAGGCCGACCAGGTCATCGCGGAGGTCGAGGCGGCCACCGGCGTCCGGCTGAAGCTGGCGATCGGCACCATGATCGAGCTGCCGCGCGCCGCGCTCACCGCGGCCCAGATCGCCGAGGCGGCCCAGTTCTTCTCCTTCGGCACCAACGACCTGACCCAGACGGTGTGGGGCTTCAGCCGGGACGACGTGGAGGCCAGCTTCTTCACCGCCTACCTGGAGAAGGGCATCTTCGGCGTCAGCCCGTTCGAGACGATCGACAAGGACGGCGTCGGCTCCCTGGTGAAGGCCGCCGCCCAGGCGGGCCGCGCCACCCGCCCCGACCTCAAGCTCGGCGTCTGCGGCGAGCACGGCGGCGACCCGGAGTCCGTCCACTTCTTCCACGAGGTGGGCCTGGACTACGTCTCCTGCTCCCCGTTCCGCATCCCGGTGGCCCGCCTGGAGGCCGGCCGCGCCGCCTCCCAGGCGGAGGGCAGCGACCACCGGTAGAGCCCCGGAGTCCTCGTCGCGGTCCCCGACCCTCAAGACCGATCGCGACGAGGACTCCGGTCCACGAAAGGGAAGGGGCGCGCCCTGTGAGGGGGCGACGCCCCTTCCGCCGTGCGCGGCGCCGCGCCGTGGGCCGCCCGCTCGGCGGAAAGGGGCAGAGCCCGCCCAGTGCTGTGACCGGAAGGTTCACCGGCTTGCGACGCCCGGCACGACGCCTCGCCGCGTCGTCGCACCGCCCGCGTACGTCCAGTACGCGGGCAGTGCTCCGCCTTGCGAGGCGCCGCACCGGACGCCGCGAGCCTTCCGGCGAAGCTGTCCGGCCACAGCACTAGGCTGGGGCCAAGGCGGATCCGACGGAAGGCGGCCTCGGGCATGGGCGAGTGGAACACGCGGGACGTCCCCGCCCTCACGGGGCGCGTCGCCGTCGTCACCGGAGCGAACAGCGGCCTCGGATACGTCACCGCACGGGAGTTGGCCCGCAAGGGCGCCCACGTGCTGCTCGCCTGCCGCAGCGAGGCCCGGGGGAAGGCGGCGCAGGACCGGCTCGCCGCCGAAGTCCCCGGCGCCGAGGCCCGCTTCGCCCGCCTCGACCTCGCCGACCTGTCCTCGGTACGGGAGTTCGCGGACGCCTACCCGTACGACCGGCTCGACCTGCTGGTGAACAACGCGGGCGTGATGGCCCCGCCGTACGGGACGACCGCGGACGGGTTCGAGACCCAGTTCGGCGTCAACCACCTCGGGCCCTTCGCGCTCACCGGGCGGCTGCTGCCCGCGCTGCTCGCCACCCCCGGGGCGCGCGCGGTGACCGTGTCCAGCGTGCTGCACGCGCTGGCCAACATCGACCCCGGCGACCTCAACAGCGAGCACGGATACCGCCGTTGGACCGCCTACGGCCGGTCCAAGACCGCCAACCTGCTCTTCACCCGCGAGCTGTCCCGGCGGCTGGCGGCGGCCGGGTCGGACGTCGTGGCCGCCGCCGCCCACCCCGGATACGCCTCGACCAACCTCCAGACCGCGGGACCGCGCGCCGAGGGCCGCCGGGGCGCCGAGCGGGCCATGACGCTGGCCAACCGGGTCTTCGCCCAGTCCGCCGAGGCCGGCGCCCTGCCCACCCTGTACGCCGCCACCGCGCCCGGGGTGCGCCCCGACTCCTTCACCGGCCCGTCCTTCGCGATGTGGCGCGGCGCCCCGGCCCCCTCCTGGCGCGCCCCCTGGACCCGCGACGACCGCGCGGCCGCCCGGCTCTGGTCGCTCTCCGAGGACCTGACCGGAGTCCGCTACGACGCGCTGCCGGGCTGAGGGGCGCCCGGCTTCCCGCAGTCCGGCGCGGAGACCGACTTTCCGGGGTCCCGTGCGGGGACCGGCGCCCCGGGGGCCCGCGTGGGACCGGCGTCCCGGAGTGCCGGTCAGCGGCCGCCGGTCGGCCCCCGTGGGTCAGCGGCCGCCGGTCGGCCCCCGTGGGTCAGCGGCCGCCGGGCGGCCGTCCGCGGGTCAGCGGCTGCCGGTCAGGTGGGCGAAGACGACCACGTTGCCCTGGTAGCCGGTCGTCTTGGAGTAGCCGCCGCCGCAGGTGATCACCCGCAGCTCGGGGCGCCGGGCGGCGCCGTAGACCTTCTCGTCGGGGAAGTCCTTCGCCTCGTACGCCTCCACCGCGTCCACGGTGAACACCGCGACGCCGCCGTCACGGCGGTCCACCTCGACGAGGGCGCCCCTCTTCAGCGCGCCGAGGTTGTAGAAGACCGCGGGGCCTTTGGCGTCGTCGACGTGGCCCGCGACGATCGCGGTGCCCGTCTCGCCCGGCACGGTCCCGGCCTCGTACCAGCCGGCGAGGTTCTTCTCCCCGGCCGGCGGGGCGTTCAGGCTCCCTGAGCCGGACAGGGCCAGGCCGGTCAGCGGGGCGTTCACCCGGATCGAGGGGATGCGGATGCGGGTGGGCGGCGACGGCGGCAGAGCGGGGGCGCTGAGCCGCTCCTCGGCGGGGTCGGGCGAGCCCTCGGCCACCGAGGGCTGCGGCGGGGCGTGGACGATCCCGGCGCCGTGCAGCAGCCACACGCCGGAGAACAGCGCGGCCGCGGTGACGGCCGCTATCGCGGAGTTCTCGATCCTTCGCTTCCTTCGCACGCGAACCCCTCTCGGACACGGCGCCCCGTGCCCCCCTCCGGGTCGCGTGGGGCGTCGATGCCCGGAGGGGGGAGGGACGTGCGGTACCGGCTGACGGACAGCGGAGAGCGTCCGTCAGATCCCGTCGCCTCTCGCCCGGCGATGCAGGAGCCAGGTACCGCCCGCGGCGGCGACGGCGAGAGCCGCCACACCGGCCGCGGTCTGCGCGGGGTCGGCGCCCAGCGCGCCGCCGACCCCCGTCTTGACGCTTCCACGGGGCTGCGTCTGCCCCTGCTCCGCGGCGAGCGTGACGACCAGGTCGCCCGTGACCCGGCGTCCGCCCTCGGCGCACTCCGCGACGATCTCGTACGTGCCCGGCTGCGCGCCCTCCGGCACCCGGAACTGGCCGATCGCGTCGCCCTCGTGCGTGCTGGGCGCCAGCGTGAAGGGCCCCGCGCCGACCGCGCTCGCGTCGCCCGCCGCCGCGCTCTTGTCACCGCAGACCTTGGTGTTCACGCTCACCTGGCCGCCCGGCGCCACCGAGGAGGGGTACACCTCCAGGCCGCTCACCGCCGTGCCCTCTCGGGCCTCGGCGCCCCGGAGGCGCGTCGTCACGGGCGCGGCGTCCGCACCGTAGGCGGGCACGGTCACACCGCTGACGGCGACGACGGCGAGCGCGGCGCCGGTCACGGTCCCGGCCGCCAGACGAGCGGTACGTCGCATCGGTGCTCCTCCGAGCTGTGCGGTGGGGACACGGCCCGCGGCACTCGCTTGTGCCGCCGTCGTCGCGTCCCTGCCTCTCCGAGGAAAGCGGCAGCCGCCCCCGCCCGCTCTCTGAGACATCGTCAGGAATACGGAGAACGGGTGTCGCCGCGGCCCGGCGAGGAGGCCGCCGCGGAGGCGTTTGAGCAGGTCATCGGGGGTCGCTTGACGGAACGTCGGAAACTGCGCGAAGACCGCGCGACGCGGGGGTGAACGGGTGATCAGGGGCGCCCGAAGGGCGCCGGGCGTACCCCGGGGAGGGCGCCGGGCGTACCCCGGGGAGATCCAGGAGAGCCCCGGGGGCCGGAGGCGGCGGGGATCGCCCAGGGGCGGCCGGGGTCGGAGGCGGCCAGCGCCGCCGCCCACCGCGGGGGAGCCTCACCCCGAAACAGGCGCGTCACCCCTCACCGCCACCCCCGCTGTCACCCCCTGCGCTTACTGTCGAAGCATGGACGGCACGGAAGCAACCGCCCCCGGGGCGGCACGGCTGCACGAGAACCACCTCCCGCCCGACGGCTACCAGGTGTCGGCGGTCGAGCGGTGGGTCGCCGAGCCGGACAAGCGGCCGGGCCGCACCGCCTTCCAGCGCGACCGCGCGCGCGTGCTGCACTCCGCGGCCCTGCGCCGGCTGGCCGGCAAGACGCAGGTGGTCACGCCGGGCGAGCGCAGCCAGGTGTGGGACGCCAGTCCCCGGACCCGGCTCACCCACTCGCTGGAGTGCGCCCAGGTGGGCCGGGAGCTGGGCGCCGCGCTGGGCTGCGACCCGGACCTGGTGGAGGCGGCCTGCCTCTCGCACGATCTGGGCCACCCGCCCTTCGGGCACAACGGCGAGCAGGCGCTGAACGAGTTCGCCCGCGACTGCGGCGGCTTCGAGGGCAACGCCCAGTCGCTGCGCCTGCTGACCCGCATCGAGCCCAAGCGGTTCGTCTCCGGCGGCCCCACCGGCGAGCCGGTCAGCGTCGGCCTCAACCTCACCCGCGCCGCGCTCGACGCCGCCACGAAGTACCCGTGGCCGCGCGGCGCCCACCCCGCCGATCCGGCGTCCGGCAAGTTCGGCGTCTACGAGGACGACCGGCCGGTGTTCGACTGGCTGCGCGAGGACGCGCCCCGCGACCGGGCCTGCTTCGAGGCGCAGGTCATGGACTGGGCGGACGACGTGGCGTACTCGGTGCACGACGTGGAGGACGGCCTGCACGCCGGGCACATCGACCCCAACTGCCTCCAGGCCGACCCGGAGCGCGAGGCGGTGTTCGCGGTGGCCGTCGGCCGCTACGTCCCCTCCGGCACCGACCCGGAGGAGCTGGCCGCGGCCCTCGACCGCCTCCTGGAGCAGGAGTGGTGGCCGCACGGCTACGACGGCTCCGCCGTCGCCCAGGCCCGCCTGAAGGACGCCGCCAGCCAGCTCATCGGCCGCTTCTGCCTGGCCGCCGAGGGCGCGACACGGGAGGCGTACGGCGCGGGCCGGCTGACCCGGTACGCCGCCGAGCTGGTCGTCCCGCGCACGGCCCGCATGGAGTGCGCCGTCCTGAAGGCGGTCGCCGACCGCTACGTCATGCAGCGCGCCGAGCAGGAGCTGCTGCGCGCCGACCAGCGGATCGTGGTCGCCGAGCTGGCCGAGGCGCTCACCGCCCGCGCGCCGGAGGGCCTGGACCCCCAGTTCCGCGCCCTGTTCCACCACGCGGCGGACGACCGCGCCCGCAAGCGGGTGATCGTCGACCAGGTCGCCTCCCTCACCGACGCCTCGGCCCGCTCGCTTCACGCCCGCCTGACGGGGAACGCGTGACTCCGCAGCATCCCGCAGCATCCCGCAGCACCCAGCAAGCAGCACCCAGCAGCACCCCGCACAGCGCTGACAGCGCCCTCACCGGCGCACGTGATACCCGTAGAGCCGTGATACCCGTGGGACGCGGGTGACCTCGACGGGCCCCGCCCAGGGCCACGGGGTGACCCTCCGTGGCCTGATCGGGCCACTCCCTCTTCCCGCATCACGCTCCGTGCGGGACGCTCGCATATGGCGGCACCGTAACGAGGAGGCATCAAGTGGTCGACGCGGATCAGACATTCGTCATCGTCGGAGGCGGACTGACCGGAGCGAAGGCGGCCGAGACCCTCCGCGCGGAGGGCTTCAGCGGCCGCGTCATCCTCATCTGCGACGAGCGGGACCACCCCTACGAGCGGCCGCCGCTCTCCAAGGGCCTCCTCCTCGGCAAGGAGGAGCGCGACACGGTCTTCGTGCACGAGCCCGCGTGGTACGCCCAGAACGACGTCGAGCTGCACCTCGGCCAGACCGTCGACGCGATCGACCGCGCCGCGAAGACCGTCCACTTCGGCGACGACGGCACCGTGGTGCGCTACGACAGGCTGCTGCTGGCCACCGGCGCCGAGCCGCGCCGCCTGGACGTCCCCGGCACCGACCTGGCCGGGGTGCACCACCTGCGCCGCCTCGCCCACGCCGAGCGCCTGAAGAACGTCCTGACGCACCTCGGCCGGGACAACGGCCACCTGGTGATCGCGGGCGCCGGCTGGATCGGCCTGGAGGTCGCGGCGGCGGCCCGCCAGTACGGCGCGGAGGTCACCGTCGTCGAGGCGTCCCCCACCCCGCTGCACGGCGTGCTCGGACCCGAGCTGGGCGAGGTCTTCGCCGAGCTGCACCGCGAGCACGGCGTCCGCTTCCACTTCGGCGCGCGGCTGACCGAGATCGTCGGCCAGGACGGCATGGTGCTCGCCGCCCGCACCGACGACGGCGAGGAGCACCTCTGCCACGACGTGCTCGCCGCGATCGGGGCGGCCCCGCGCACCGCGCTGGCCGAGGCGGCGGGCCTGGAGCTGGCCGACCGGGCGGCCGGCGGCGGCATCGCGGTCGACGAGCGGCTGACCACCTCCGACCCCGACGTCTTCGCCGCCGGCGACGTCGCCGCCTTCCCGCTGGCCCTGTTCGACTCCCGGCTGCGCGTCGAGCACTGGGCCAACGCGCTCAACGGCGGCCCGGCCGCGGCCCGCGCGATGCTCGGCCGGGACGACGTCTACGACCGCGTGCCCTACTTCTTCTCCGACCAGTACGACCTGGGCATGGAGTACAGCGGCTGGGCGCCGCCGGGCTCGTATGACGGGGTGGTGATCCGCGGGGACGCCGGGAAGCGCGAGTTCATCGCGTTCTGGCTGAAGGAGGGCCGGGTCCTGGCCGGGATGAACGTCAACGTGTGGGACGTCGCCGAGCCTGTCCAGCACCTGATCCGCAGCAGGGCGCGGGTGGACGCCGAGGCGCTGGCCGACCCCCGCGTGCCGCTGGACGCGCTGACCGCCTGACCGCCTGACCGCCTGACCGGCGCCCGCTGACCGCCCCGGTCGCGGGCGCCCGCCGCGGCGACGGCTCCCGGACTGTCGGCGGGGCCCCGTAGAATCGCCTCGTGGCAGGACGGATCAACGACGAGGACGTGAAGGCGGTACGGGACGCGGTCCCGATCGACGCCGTGGTGTCCGAGTACCTCCAGCTACGCAACGCGGGCGGCGGCAACCTGAAGGGGCTGTGCCCGTTCCACGACGAGAAGTCCCCGTCCTTCCAGGTCAGCCCGAGCAAGGGACTCTTCCACTGCTTCGGCTGCCAAGAGGGCGGCGACACCATCACGTTCGTGATGAAGATCGACCACCTCTCCTTTTCGGAGGTCGTCGAGCGCCTGGCCGCCCAGGCCGGCATCACCCTGCGCTACGAGGAGGGCGGGTACAACCCCTCCCACCAGCGCGGCGAGCGCATCCGCCTGGTGGAGGCGCACAAGCTGGCCGCCGACTGGTACGCCGAACAGCTCGCGCAGTCCGCCGAGGCCGAGACGGGCCGGGTCTTCCTCGCCGAGCGCGGCTTCGACCACGGCGCCGCGGTGCACTTCGGCGTCGGCTACAGCCCGCAGGGCTGGGACCACCTCACCCGCTTCCTGCGCGGCAAGGGCTTCAGCGACAAGGAGCTGGTCCTCTCCGGTCTCGCCCAGGAGGGCCGGCGCGGCCCCATCGACCGCTTCCGCGGCCGGCTGATGTGGCCGATCCGCGACATCGGCGGCGAGGTGGTGGGCTTCGGCGCCCGCAAGCTGTACGAAGCGGACAACGGCCCGAAGTACCTCAACACCCCCGAGACGCCGATCTACCGCAAGTCCCAGGTGCTGTACGGCATCGACCTGGCCAAGAAGGAGATCGCCAAGGTCTCCCGCGCGGTCGTCGTCGAGGGCTACACCGACGTCATGGCCTGCCACCTGGCGGGCGTGACCACCGCCATCGCGACCTGCGGCACGGCTTTCGGCGGCGAGCACATCAAGATCCTGCGCCGGCTGCTGATGGACAACGGCTCGGCCCGGGTGATCTTCACCTTCGACGGCGACGCGGCCGGTCAGAAGGCCGCGCTGCGGGCCTTCGAGGACGACCAGAAGTTCGCCGCCGAGACCTACATCGCCATCGCCCCCGACGGCATGGACCCCTGCGAGCTGCGGCTGGCTAAGGGCGACGAGGCCGTGGCCGACCTGACCGAGCCGCGCACCCCGCTCTTCGAGTTCGCGCTCCGCCAGATCGTCGCCCGCTACGACCTGAACACCCCGGCGGGCCGCGCCGCCGCCCTGGACGAGGCGGCGCCCGTGGTCGCCCGGATCAAGAACAGCGGCGCCCAGCACGAGGTCGCCGTGCAGCTCGCCGGAATGCTCGGCATCCTGGACACCCAGTTCGTGGTCAAGCGGGTGGCCCAACTGGCCCGCTGGGCGCGCGAGCGCGGCGGCCGGGGCCCGGCACCCGACCGCCAGCCGCCGCGCGGCCCGCAGCAGCCGTACGCCGCGGCGGGGCCCGCCGGCCACCGCGGCCCGGCGCTCACCCTGCGCAACCCGGTCTACGCCACCGAGCGCGAGCTGCTGAAGCTCGCCCTCCAGCGCCCCGAACTGGTCTCCCCGGCCTTCGACGCCTACGGCGTGGACGAGTTCACCGCGGCCCCCTACGCCGCCGTGCGCCAGGCCGTCCAGGAGGCGGGCGGCGCCGAGGACGGCGTCGCCGACCCCCAGGAGTACCTGGTCCGGGTCCGTGAGGCCGCACCCGACGACGCGGTCCGCGCGATGGTCACCGAACTCGCGGTCGAGGCGATCCTGCTCCGCCGGGAGGTCGACGAGGCGTACGCGGGCGCCCAGCTCGTCACCGTCCGCCGCCGCGCCGTCGAACGCCGCATCCGCGACGTCCAGAGCACCCTCACCCGCCTGGCCGCAGGCGGCGACCCGGCCCAACTGGCCTCGGTGCAGAACGAGTTGTGGATCCTCCAGCAGTACGACCAAGCGCTGCGGGAGCGGGGCGCGGGCGCGCTGTGACCGGCCGCCGGGGGATGTGACCGCCGCCCGGGAAGCAGGCGAGCCGCGTAATCGTCCGGTCACGGTGCGGACTCAGAAAGTCGCCGCACGACCCTCGTGGCCGTGTTGTGTCGTACGCCACACTGGGGGCGGTGCCTGAGTCCTCGGAACGCGGCCGATCCGTCCCCCCACGGGTCCCCCACCCCCGCGATCCGGTCATCGCGTACGGGACGGACGGCGGGGAGGCCGCCGGATCCGTCCCCCGAGTACCGCTGCCGCGCGTTCAGCAGCGATCATCCTGGAGGTCGCCCCCCGTGCAGACCCGGACGCTCAGCCAGACCGAGATCCCCCCCGGCCGCGCCCTCTCCGCGGCCGTCCCTCCGCAGGACCGGGCAGCGCACCACCCCGAGGCCGGGCCGGCGTCCGAGCCGGAGGCCCCCCCGACCGACGCGCCGCAGCAGGACGACCCCGAGAGCGCGGACGGCGCCCAGAGCCCCGACGCCCCCGACGCTCCCGACGCCACGGGGAGCCCCGACAGCGCGGACGGCCCCGGGAGCGCGGAAGACCCCGAGAGCGGGGAAGAACCCGACGGCCCCGGCGAGGCGTCCGGGCCGACCGGACTGGCCGAAGCGGCCGGACGGGCCGGAGCGGCCGGGCCCGCGGCGCCCGCCCGTACCGAGAGCGGCGGCCCCTCCTCCGACCTGTTCCGGCAGTACCTGCGCGAGATCGGCCGGATCGCGCTGCTCACCGCCGCCGAGGAGGTCGACTTGGCCCGGCGGGTCGAGGCGGGCCTGTTCGCCGAGGAGAAGCTGGGCACCACGCCCGACCTGGACAGCAGCCTGGCCGGCGACCTGGACCGGCTGGTGGTCCTGGGCCGGGTGGCCAAGCGCCGGCTGATCGAGGCCAACCTGCGGCTGGTGGTGTCCGTGGCCAAGCGGTACGTCGGCCGCGGCCTGACCATGCTCGACCTCGTCCAGGAGGGCAACCTGGGCCTGATCCGGGCCGTCGAGAAGTTCGACTACGCCCGCGGCTACAAGTTCTCCACCTACGCCACCTGGTGGATCCGCCAGGCCATGTCCCGCGCCCTGGCCGACCAGGCCCGCACCATCCGCGTGCCGGTGCACGTCGTGGAGCTGATCAACCGGGTGGTGCGGGTGCAGCGGCGGCTGCTCCAGGAGCAGGGCCACGAGCCCAGCGCCGCCGAGGTCGCCGCCCAGCTCGACCTCGCGCCCGAGCGCGTCGGCGAGGTGCTGCGCCTGGCCCAGGAGCCGGTCTCGCTGCACGCCCCGGTCGGCGAGGAGGACGACGTCGCCCTCGGCGACCTCATCGAGGACGGCGATGCGGCCAGTCCCGTGGAGTCGGCGGCGTTCCTGCTGCTGCGCGAGCACCTGGAGGCGGTGCTGTCCACGCTGGGGGAGCGGGAGCGCAAGGTGGTGCAGCTCCGCTACGGGCTCGACGACGGGCGCCCGCGCACCCTGGAGGAGATAGGGCGGCTGTTCGGCGTGACCCGCGAGCGGATCCGGCAGATCGAGTCCAAGACCCTCAACAAGCTGCGCGACCACGCCTTCGCCGACCAGCTCCGCGGCTACCTGGACTGACGCGCCGAGGGCCGCCCGCCCCGGCGCACCGGGAACGGACGGCCCTCCTGAGCGCGCCGCGGCGGCCGCCCCTTACGGCGCGGCCGGCGGGTCAGTCGACCTCGGCCACCGCCTGCGCGAACTGCGCCTTGTACAGCCGCGCGTAGGCCCCGTCGGCCTCCAGCAGCTCGTCGTGGGCGCCCTGCTCGACGATGGCGCCGTTCTCCATCACCAGGATGGTGTCCGCGTCCCGGATCGTGGAGAGCCGGTGCGCGATGACGAACGACGTCCGGCCGTGCTGGAGCTTGGCCATCGCCTTCTGGATCAGCACCTCGGTGCGGGTGTCCACCGAACTGGTCGCCTCGTCCAGGACGAGGATCACCGGGTCGGACAGGAACGCCCGCGCGATGGTGATGAGCTGCTTCTCGCCCGCGCTGACCCCGGCGCCGTCGTCGTCGATCACCGTGTCATAGCCGTCGGGCAGCGTGCGCACGAACCGGTCGGCGTGCGCGGCCCGCGCCGCCTCCTCGATCTCCCCGCGGGCGACCTCCCGGGAGGCGCCGTAGGCGATGTTCTCCGCGATCGTGCCGCCGAACAGCCAGGTGTCCTGGAGCACCATGCCGATCCCGGAGCGCAGCTCGTCGCGCGACATGCGCGCGACGTCCACGCCGTCCAGCGTGATGCGCCCGCCGGTGACCTCGTAGAACCGCATCAGCAGGTTGACCAGCGTGGTCTTGCCCGCGCCCGTCGGGCCGACGATCGCGACCTTGTGACCGGGCTCGACCGCGAGCGACAGATCGTCGATGAGCGGCTTGTCCGGGTCGTAGCGGAACGACACGTGCTCCAGCGCGACCCGTCCGCGCAGCTCGTCCGGCCGCAGGCCCGGCGAGGGGTCCGCCTCCTGCTCCGGGGCGTCCAGCAGTTCGAAGACCCGCTCGGCGGAGGCGACGCCGGACTGCACCAGGTTCGCCATCGAGGCCACCTGGGTCAGCGGCATCGAGAACTGCCGCGAGTACTGGATGAACGCCTGCACGTCGCCGATGGACAGCGCGCCGGAGGCGACCCGCAGCCCGCCGACGACCGCCACCAGCACGTAGTTCAGGTTCGACACGCACATCATCAGCGGCTGCATGATCCCGCTGTTGAACTGCGCCTTGAACCCGGCCTCGTACAGCGCGTCGTTCTGCTCGGCGAACTGCCGGGCGGACTCCTGCTGCCGGCCGAACACCTTCACCAGGGTGTGCCCGGTGTACATCTCCTCGATGTGCGCGTTGAGCGCGCCCGTGGTGCGCCACTGCTGCACGAAGTGCGGCTGCGACCGCTTGCCCACCCGGGTCGCCACCAGGAACGACAGCGGCACGGTCACCAGCGCCGCCAGCGCCAGGATCCAGGAGACGTAGAACATCACGATCAGCACGCCGACGATGGTCAGCACCGAGTTGATGAGCTGGCCCATCGACTGCTGGAGCGTCTGCCCGATGTTGTCGATGTCGTTGGTGGCGCGGGAGAGCACCTCGCCGCGCCGGCGCTGGTCGAAGTACGACAGCGGCAGCCGCGACAGCTTCGTCTGCACGTCCTCGCGCATCCGGAACATGGTCCGGTTCACCGACCGGTTCACCAGCCGGGTGGCGACCGCCATCAGCAGACCGGCCGCCAGGAACGTGCCGAGCGCGAGCAGCAGGACGTGGCCGACGGCGGTGAAGTCGATGCCCTTGCCGGGGGTGAAGTCCGTGCCCCGCAGCACGTCGGCGACCGCGCCCTTGCCGTGCGCGCGCAGCGACGTAAGGACCTGCTGCCGACTAGCCCCGGCCGGCGTCCTGCGTCCGATGAGACCGGCGAAGATCAGGTCGGTGGCCTTGCCGAGGATCTTCGGCCCGAGCACGCTGAGCGTGACGCTCGCCACCACGCACAGCACCAGCGTGTAGATCGTGACCCGCTCGGGCCCGAACCGGGCGAGGAGCCGCCTGCCCGACTTCTTGAAGTCCATCGAGCGGTTGTCGGGCCCGCCCCCGGACATCATGCGCCCCATGGGCCCGGCCATCAGGCAGCCTCCGCTTCCGTGAGCTGGGAGAGCACGATCTCCCGGTAGGTCTCGTTGTCCGCCATCAGCTCGTGGTGGGCGCCCGTGCCGACGACGCGCCCCTCGTCCAGGACGACGATCCGGTCCGCGTCCCGGATGGTCGCCACCCGCTGGGCGACGATGACGACGGTCGCCTCGGCGGTCTCCCGGGCCAGCGCCGCGCGCAGGGCGGCGTCGGTGGCGTAGTCGAGGGCGGAGAAGGAGTCGTCGAAGAGATAGATCTCCGGCCGCTGCACCAGCGTGCGGGCGATGGCCAGGCGCTGGCGCTGCCCGCCGGACACATTGGCGCCGCCCTGGGCGATCGACGCGTCCAGGCCGCCGTCCAGCTCCCGCACGAAGCCCGCGGCCTGCGCCACCTCCAGCGCGTGCCACAGCTCCTCGTCGGTGGCGTCCGGGTTGCCGTAGCGCAGGTTCGTCGCGACCGTCCCGGCGAACAGGTACGGCTTCTGCGGGACCATGCCGACCGTGCGGGCCAGCAGCACCGGGTCCAGGGTCCTTACGTCCACGCCGTCGACGAGGATCTCGCCGTCGGTCGCGTCGAACAGCCGGGCGACCAGCCCGAGCAGGGTGGACTTGCCGCTGCCGGTGGAGCCGATCACGGCGGTCACCTCGCCGGGACGGGCCGCGAGGTCCACGGTGCGCAGCACCGGCTCCTCGGCGCCCGGATAGCGGAAACCCGCCCGGCGCAGCTCCAGCCGTCCGTGGCTGGGCAGCTCGACGACGGGCGCGAGCGGCGGGACGACGCTGGACTCGGTGCCCAGCACCTCCTGGATGCGCTCGGCGCACACCTCGGCGCGCGGCACCATCATGAACATGAACGTGGCCATCATCACGGACATCACGATCTGCATCAGATACGCGAGGAACGCCGTCAGGTCGCCGATCTGCATCCCGCCGCTGTCGATGCGGTGGGCGCCGAACCACACCACCGCGATGGAGGACACGTTCACCACCGTCATCACGATCGGGAACATCAGCGCCAGCAGCCGGCCGGTGGCCAGGGCCATGTCGGTCAGGTCCCCGTTGGCCTCGCGGAAGCGCCGCTCCTCGTACTCGTCGCGGACGAAGGCGCGGATCACGCGGTTGCCGCTGATCTGCTCGCGCAGCACCCGGTTCACCGTGTCGAGGCGCCCCTGCATGGACCGGAACAGCGGCCGCAGGCGGCGCACGATCAGCGTCACGCAGACGCCGAGCACCGGCACGACGGCGACCAGCACCCCGGACAGCGGCACGTCCAGGCCGAGGGCCAGGACCACCCCGCCCACGCACATGATCGGCGCCGACACCATCAGGGTGAAGGTCATCAGGACCAGCATCTGGACCTGCTGGACGTCGTTCGTGGTCCGCGTGATGAGCGAGGGCGCCCCGAACTGGCCGACCTCGCGCGCCGAGAAGGACTGCACCCGGTCGAAGACGGCGGCCCGCACGTCCCGGCCGAGCGCGGAGGCGGTCCGGGCGCCGAAGTACACGGCGCCGATGTTGCACACCACCTGCACCAGCGAGATGCCGATCATCACGGCGCCGAACGTCAGGATGTAGTCCGTGTCGCCCTTCACCACGCCCTGGTCGATGATGTGGGCGTTCAGGGTGGGCAGGTAGAGCGTGGCGCAGGTCTGCAGGAGTTGCAGGAGCACCAGTAGGACTATGGGTTTCTTGTAGGGCCTGAGACAGGTCCGCAGGAGTCTTATGAGCACGCTGGGTCTCTCGGTCGGCGGTGGGGGAAGGCGTCGCTGTCCCCTGGCCCCTATCGTCCGACACGCTGCCTGTGTTACCCCAACGGGTTTACCGTATCGCCGCCTGCCGACAGATGTCCGACGTCCGCCGACCGACGGGCGCTGTCAGGCGGTGGACGGCGGATCTGCCGCCGAGGCGGCGGGACGTAGGGACGCAGGGCTTCCCGCCCAGGGGCCGCGACCTCGGGACGGAGGGCCTGCCGCCGAAGGGGCTGTGGCCTTACGGCCGGGGGCGCGCCAGCAGGGGCCGGGGGCTGTGACCTCGCGTCCCGGAGGCGCGACATCGGGGCCCGGAAGCTGTGACCTTACGGCTCTGGGGCGGGACATCAGGGCCGGGGGACTGTGGCCTCACGGCTTCGGGGGCCGCGAACCCGTCGGGTCCGGCTCGGGTTCCCGGCCGTGCGGGTCGCGCCGGTCGTGCGGGTCGTGCGGCGTCCAGCCCGCGTCATCCGGAGAACGCCCCGGGATGCGCCTGTTCGCGTACCGCCGCGTACTGCTGGCGTACCGCCTGGCCCACCGCCAGTTCCTCGCCCGGCTCCAGCACCTGGGCCGCCGCGCCCTGCCAGGCCGGCGGGTTGCGCGGGTCGAGGCCGCCCTGGGAGGCGCCGAGCGCCCAGGCGGCCTGCCGGGCGGCGCCGATCGCGGCGTAGTCCGCGGGCTGCGGCACGACGACCTGCGCGCCGAACAGCGCGGGCGCCGCCGCCCGTACGGCCGGAAGCCCGGCCGCCGCCCCCAGCAGGAAGATCCGCCGCACCTCCACGCCCCGCCCGCGCAGCACGTCCAGCGCGTCCGCGAGCCCGCACAGCATGCCCTCGAACGCGGCCCGCGCCAGGTGCTCCGGCCTCATCGACTCGCGCCGCAGCCCGGCCAGCGTCCCGGCGGTGTGCGGCAGGTTCGGCGTCCGCTCGCCCTCCAGATAGGGCAGCAGCACCAGCCCGTGCGCGCCCGGCGTGGACTTCATCGCCAGGTCCGACAGGCTCTCCAGGTCGGGCTGGCCCAGCAGCTCGGCGGCGCCGCGCAGCGCCCGGACCGCGTTCAGCGTGGTGACCACCGGCAGGTGCATGCCGGTGGCGTCGGCGAGCGAGGTGATCATCCCGCTCTGGTCCACCAGCGCCTCGGGATGGACGGCCATCACCGAACCGGAGGCGCCCAGCGAGACCACCGCGTCCCCCAGGCCGATGCCGAGGCCGAAGGCGGCGGCCATCGTCTCGCCGGTGCCGGCGGAGATCAGCAGCCCCTCCGGCGTCGTGCCGGCCGCCTCCGCCGGGCCGATCACCTCGGGCAGCACGGCTTGCCGCCCGAGGGCCAGTTCGACGAGGTCGGGCCGGTAGGCGCCGGTCGCCGCCGACCAGTAGCCGGTGCCGGAGGCGCCGCCCCGGTCGGTGGTCCGGCGCACCGGACGGCCGAGCAACTGCCACACCAGCCAGTCGTGCGCCTGGAGCAGCAGGGAGACGCGCCGGGCGGCGTCGGGCTCGTTCTTCGCGAGCCAGCGCAGCTTGGTCACCGGCTGAGCGGCCTGCGGCACGCAGCCGACCGCCTGCGCCCACGCCTCCCGGCCGCCGAGCGCGTCGATCAGATCGGCCGCGGCGGCCTGGGCCCGCCGGTCCCCGCCGACCAGCGCGGGCCGGACGGTGGCGCCCTGGGCGTCCAGCGGGACCAGCGCGTTCTGCTGGGCGGAGACGCCGATGGCCTGCACGCCCTCCAGCAGCCCGCCGCCCGCGGCCTCCCCGAGCGAAAGCAGCCACGCCTGCGGATCGACGTCGGCGGGCCGGCCGCCGCCCTCGGGGCCGTCCACCGGATGTGGCGCGTACCCCTGCCGGAGCACGGCTCCGCTGTCCGTGTCGCAGACCACGATGCGAGTGAAATCAGGTGAGCTGTCCAACCCGGCGACTATCCCCATGGCCGAAATTCTGCCGCACGCCACGGGGTGGGCGTGCAGGGTCTCCGCGCATGGCGTGGCAAGCGGGTGGCGGGGACTGGATCGCGGCCGGATCCGAGGGCCGGGCGGGGCGGGGCGCGGGGGTCGCTGGGGGTTAGGGCGTGGGTGTCGCCGGGGGTGAGGCGTGGGTGTCGCTGGGGGTAGGGCGTGGGCGCCGCTGGGGACAGGGCGTGGGTGTCGCCAGGGGGTAGGCGTGGGCGTCGCCAAGGGGTAGGCGTGGACGTCGCCGGGGGCGGCGTGGGGCCGACTGGGAGCGGCCGGAGCGGTTGACGGGTAGCCCGGAGCGGCTGATGGAGCGGTTGACGGGCTGCCGGAGGGGCTGCCGGAGCGGTTGGCGAGCTGCCTGGAGCGGCGGAAGGAGCGACTGGCGGGTTGCCCGGAGGTGCTGATGGAGCGGTTGACGGGCTGCCTGGAGCGGCGGAAGGAGCGACTGGCGGGCTGCCTGGAACGGCGGACGGGCCGTCCGAGAACAGCGGACGGCCGCCCGGAGCGATCCGTGGATCGCCGCGAGCGGCCGAAGCGGTGCCGGGTGCGGTGTCGGATGCGGCCTGCGCGGCACCGCGTGCGGTCTTCCCGGTGTGCCGCGAGCGGCACGGCGAAGGCAGCGCAGCGAACGGCGTACCGGCGTGGCGTCCGGCTACCGGGGCCGATGCCCCGGTTCCGGATTACCGCGGGCCGGTGCCCCAGTCGTCCGGGCCGCCGCCGTTCGTCCGGCGCTCGCGCAGCGCGCGCACGCGCTGGGCCACCGAGTCCGGCATCCGGTCGCCGACCTTCTCGCTCACCGCGTGGACGGCCTTGCCCGCGAACTGACGGCCCTGCTGCGCCGCCGTCTCCGCGGTGTTGCGCACCGCGGGGTTCTGCGCCACCTGACGCGCGGACTTCCTGAGCTGCTCGTAGCGCTCACGTCCCGCCTTGGAGCCCAGTACGTAACCCACAGCCAGCCCTGCGATGAACACGAGCCGGTAGCGCATGGTGGCCACCTTTCCTTGCCTCTACGTCGGAGCGGGGGAACCGATTGGCGGAGCACCCCCCTGCTTGCGCTAATGTATGTGTCGCAGCGAGCGCACGCCCCCTGGCGCATACCCAGGCAGGTGCGTTCGATGCGACGAGGCATTCCTCCGTAGCTCAATTGGCAGAGCAGCCGGCTGTTAACCGGCAGGTTACTGGTTCGAGTCCAGTCGGGGGAGCTCGGTCCTCCGTAGCTCAATTGGCAGAGCAGCCGGCTGTTAACCGGCAGGTTACTGGTTCGAGTCCAGTCGGGGGAGCATGCTGAACGAGGGCCCTGCGGGGCCCTTTTTCATGCCCGGACCACAGGTGTGCGCAAGGCGCGGCGAGGGCCGGGTGCGGGGCGGATTCGCGGCCGCGTTCCTGACGGAGGCGCTGATCGGGCCGCGTGCGCCGACCCCGGCCCGCCGGTGCGGAACCGCCGGGGCCGCCACGGAGTCCTCAAGGTCAGGCGGGCCGCGGAGAAGACGACCATGGCGAAGCAGGAGATCGTATGAGCGGCTATGCTGCGGCAGACGGCGCGCACACTTGTACGCGGCGCGCCGCAACGGGGCGGTAGCTCAGCCGGTTAGAGCAGCGGACTCATAATCCGTCGGTCCTGGGTTCGAGTCCCAGCCGCCCCACACCAGAAGAATCGTCGCAAACTGCGAAAAAGATCGGCCTCACGCTAACACCGGTGTGGCGTTCGCCCTACGGACGCCACACCGCGGCGCTGAAGCGACTTCCGTCAAGCTTCGCCCAAGGCCGATTAACGAAGTCCGGCCGACGTCTCCCGCACGGCCCAGCATCGGGCCCCCGCCACCCAGATGGGGCGTCGCGGACGGGATGACTCACCACGCGTCCGAGCAGTCCGCCCTTGCCCCGGGTGGACAGGTACGTCGTCTTGTCCCTAGTCCATTTGGCCCCACGGTGACTGCGCCCAGCCCGGAGGAGCCGCGCCACGGCTGTGAAGGCCGCGTCGCTGACCAGAACTTGAGGCACCGTGCCCTTGACCAGCGGGAACGCGGCCGCAGTTGACGGCTGCCCGGGATGCGCCGACGACGCGTAGGACCGCGTGCTCGTCCCTCGTCCCTCCGGACCATCTGATCCAGTGCCAGCGGGACGGTGCCGCGACGACGAAAGGAAAAGGCGCGACGGCGAAAGGAAAAGGCAAGAAGCTCACGCTCCTCGCCACTTTCAAGGTATAGCGCGTCGGGGGGCTTGCGGCAAGGCCCCGGTCGGGGCGCAGAATCGTCGGCCGAGGCCGCGACCTGCGGAAACGGGCGACGACGTGCACGTGTGGCGCCGTCGACGTCGACGTACCGGGGACGCGGTGACGCGGTGACGGCAGAAAGAGTGGCGGAGGACCGGCGGTGCGGGCGTGGGCGCTCGGGGCGGAGGCGCGAGTGTGCTCGCCTCCGCCAGAGGGTCCCCGCCCCGAGTGGGCCGGTCCGCTCGGCGGAGGAAGGGCGAGGGCGACGAGAGGTGAGGACGTGCACCACAAGGAGTGCGACACGGCGGGAGGCGCCGGGGACGCGATCGGCCGACGCGGTGCGACGGAGCACGGCTGTCCCGGAGGCACGGCGATGAGCGGGCCGTATATCCGAGATATCCGGGACGTCGACGAGACGCAGGGCGCGGTCGTCGGCGGCAAGGGCGCGCACCTGGGCGGGCTGTCGCGGATCGAGGGCGTCCGCGTGCCGCCCGGCTTCTGCGTGACGACGGACGCCTTCCGGCGGATCATGGCGCAAGCGCCGTCAGTCGGAGATCGGCTCGATCAGCTCTCGCGCCTCGGTCCGGACGACCGGGAGGCGATCCGCACGCTCAGCGCGGAGATCCGCCGGACCGTCGAAGGAATCGCGGTCCCCGGCGATCTCGCGGCCGCGATCACCGGCGCGCTCGCCCGGCTCGGCGAACAGGCCGGCTACGCCGTGCGATCCAGCGCGACGGCGGAGGACCTGCCGACGGCCTCCTTCGCCGGTCAGCAGGACACGTACCTGAACGTCGTGGGGCCCGCGGCGGTCCTCCGGCACGTCAGCCGGTGCTGGGCCTCGCTGTTCACCGAGCGGGCCGTGAGCTACCGCCAGCGCAACGGCATCGACCACCGGACGGTCCGCATGGCCGTGGTCGTGCAGCGGATGGTCGTCCCGCACGCGGCCGGCGTCCTGTTCACGGCCGACCCCGTCACGGGCGACCGGACGGTCGCCGCCGTCGACGCGGGCTTCGGCCTCGGCGAGGCGCTGGTCTCCGGCCTGGTGAACCCGGACGTCTTCAGAGTGCGGCACGGCGAGGTCGTCGCCAAGGCGGTCGCCGCCAAGCAGCGCGCCGTGCGCGCCGCGCCGGACGGCGGTACGCGCGTCGTGGCGATCGACGCGGAGCGGCAGCGGCAGCCGGCGCTGACGGATGCGCAGGTCGTACGCCTCGTGCGGCTCGGACGGCGGATCGAGGCGCACTTCGGGCGCCCGCAGGACATCGAATGGTGCCTGGCCGACGACGGCTTCCACATCGTGCAGAGCCGGCCGATCACGACACTGTTCCCCGTCCCGGAGACCGGCGACCGGGAGAACCACGTCTACCTCTCCGTGGGCCATCAGCAGATGATGACCGACCCCATGAAGCCCCTGGGGCTCTCCGTGTGGCAGATGACGGCCCTGGCCCCGATGCACGAGGCCGGCGGGAGGCTGTTCGTCGACGTCACCCGGCGCCTGGCCTCGCCCGCGAGCCGCGCCGCCCTCCTGGACGCGTGGGGGAGGGGCGATCCGCTGACCAGGGACGCGCTGGAGACCGTACTCGACCGCGACGGCTTCGTCCCCTCGCTCCCGGACCCGGAACCCGGCGGACCGCCGCCGGGCGCCGTGCCCGCCCCGATCGCGACGGATCCGGCGGTCGTCGCCGCGCTGATCGAGCGCAGCCGGGCGTCCGTCGCCGCCCTGCGGAGCGGCATCCGCACGAAGACCGGACCGGCGCTGTTCGCGTTCCTGCTGGAGGCGTTCGAGGAGCACAAGCGGGTCCTCAGCGATCCGCTGAGCATGCGGGCGATCATGGCGGGGATGGAGGCCACGTGGTGGCTCAACGACAAGCTGCTGGCGTGGCTGGACGAGAAGAACGCCGCCGACACGCTCACGCTGTCCGCCCCCGGCAACGTCACGTCGGAGATGGGACTGGCGCTGCTCGACGTCGCGGACGTGATCCGCCCGCACCCGCGGGTGGTGACGTTCCTTCAGGGAGTCGAGAGCGACGACTTCCTGGACGAGCTGGCGAAGCTCCCGGGCGGCGCCGCGGCGCGCGACGCCATCGACGCCTACCTCGACCGGTACGGCATGCGCTGCGTCGGCGAGATCGACCTCACGAGGCCGCGTTGGCGCGAACGCCCCAGCACTCTCGTCCCGGTGATCCTCGACCACGTCAGGAACTTCGCGCCCGGCGCGGCCGAGCGGCGCTTCGCGCGAGGACGGCAGGAGGCGCGGAAGAAGGAACAGGACGTGCTGTCGCGCCTGCGGGCCCTGCCGGACGGCGACCGGAAGGCCGACGAGACCAAGCGGATGATCGACCGGGTCCGCACCTTCGTCGGGTACCGGGAGTACCCGAAATACGGCATCGTCACTCGCTACCTCGTCTACAAGCAGGCCCTGTTGGCGGAGGCCGAGCGCCTCGTGCGCGCAGGCGTGCTGCCGGAGAAGGAGGACGTCTTCTACCTCACGTTCCAGGAGTTCCACGACGCCGTGCGCGCGAACGAGGTGGACGACCGGCTCGTCCAGCGGCGCAAGGAGGCGTTCCAGTCGTACCGCGCGCTCACCCCGCCCCGGGTCCTCACCTCGGACGGCGAGGCGGTCGCCGGGGCCTACCGGCGCGAGGACGTGCCGCCCGGCGCCCTGGTCGGCCTGCCGGTCTCCGGCGGGACCGTCGAGGGCCGGGCACGCGTCGTCCTCGACATGGCCGGGGCCGCTCTCGAGGCGGGCGACATCCTGGTCACGACCTACACGGACCCGAGCTGGTCGCCGCTGTTCGTCGGCGTCGCGGGCCTGGTCACCGAGGTGGGCGGCCTGATGACCCACGGCGCGGTGATCGCCCGCGAGTACGGCCTGCCGGCCGTCGTCGGCACGGAGCACGCCACCCGGCTGATCCGCGACGGTCAGCGGATCCGCGTGCACGGGACGGAGGGGTACGTCGAGATCCTCGCCTGACCGACCCCCTCCACCTGAACTGGGCATCTACCGGGAGTTCGTCTAAGTTGCCATGTCCCTGGTCATGTCGGCCGGTCTTCTTCGGAGCATGGGGATGCGAATGAACAGTGAGTCAGCGGTGCAGCGTGAGGGCGTGGAGGCGGTTGCTCCGATGGTCGCCCGAGCCATGGGGCCTGCGTGGCGCCGCGAGTATCTCGCTGGGATGGATCCGTTGCGCGGGGCGAGACCCGACGGGGCTTCCGTGGAGTACGTCCTCGACGGTGCGCCAGCGGAGGGGACGAGCGGTGGTCCTGTGCTGGTGCTCGCGTCCTGCGGGCGGCGGGTCGCGGCGCGGCTCGTGGACACCGTGATCGCGTCCGTGTTCGCGCTCTTCGGCTTCATGGCGGCGGCCGCGTCAACTGACGGGGTGGCGTTGTTGTTGGCGGTTCCGGTGGGGTTCGCCGCCGGGGGCCTGGTCTACTTCGTTCCTCTGGTGCACTGGTGGGGGACGACCGTGGGGAAGCGGCTGTTCGGGCTGCGGGTCGTCCGGCTGTGGTCGGACGGGACGCTCCCGCCGTCCTGGAAGGACGCGTTCATCAGGGAGTTCGACATGGGCGCCTTTCTCTCGCTCCCGGTCCTCAACCTCCTGGTCGCGGCGATCGGGTTGGCGCAGATGTCGAAGAACTGGGGCTCGTACCACCAGAGCAAGTACGACCGGGCGGCGCGCACGGTCGTCGTGCGGTGGCCCGCACGAGCGGTGGGGAGCGCTGAGTGACCCGGTCGTCCGAGGCGTCTTAACTGATGGAACGTCATATTTGACGTTCGGTGGCCCCCGCCCTCGCCTCCGCTCCCGCCCAAGTGATGGGGAAGTCCGTTTGGTCAAGCCCTAGTTGAACAGCCGTGACCGGTACATGCGAGACCTTGAGCACTTCTGAAGACTTGGTCGTCTCTTTGCTTCACTTGATCTCTCCATGTGCAACTCTTCCGGTTTTCTTTACCGAATTCATGTGTTCTATGGGTCGATTTGGCCGCTTGGCGGCTGCGGTATGTCGTTGACGCCTGCGCCCGACTGGGTTTTGATCACCCGGCTGTAATGAACATGTGAACACGGGGTGAGGTTCGTGGGGTGGGGTGGAGTGCGTCGTGTGGTCATCGCAGCGGCGCTTCTCACGCAACTGCTGGGCGCCGCGGGAACGCAGGCGGTCGCCGCGACCGCTTCGACGTCCGAGCGAGCTGCCGTCGACGACGGGAGCGACGACCTGTCGCCCGAGGCCGCGGCGTCCCAGAAGGCTGCGGCTTCGGGCGCGCCCGTGGAGGTGAGTGCGGAGACGACGCCCACGCAGCTCGTCACCGCACAGCCGGACGGCGCCTTCACCGTCGCGTTCGATCCGGCGCCGGTGCGGGTGAAGCGGCCGTCCGGGTGGGCGCCCGTCGACACCGACCTGCAGACGGGCCCTGACGGGGGCGTCGTGCCGAAGGCCGCCGCCGCCGACGTCTCGTTCTCCGGCGGCGGATCGCAGGACCGGCCTCTGGCGACCATCACGGAGGGAGGCAGGGTCTACAGCGTCAGCTCGCCCTGGAAGCTGCCTGCCCCCACGCTGGCCGGCCCTACTGCGACCTACTCGAATGTCATGCCCGCTACAGACCTGACAGTGCGTGCCACACCGGACGGCTTCAGCGAGAATCTGGTGGTCAAGTCGCGTGAGGCGGCTCAGAACCCGGACCTCGCCAGCATCCGCTTCCCCGTCTCCGTCACGGGCGTCACCGCACGCGACACCGGCGCGGGCGGAGCGGCTTTCGTGGACGACGGAGGTCGCCCGGTCTTCACCACGGGTACCGCGTTGATGTACGACTCCGCGGCGGCCTCGGCCCCCACAGCGGCGCTGACACGCGGCACCCTTCGCGCCGCCTCCGCACCCATCGTCGCGAACACGGACGGGCCGGCGCCCGGCGCGCACACCGCCACGATGGACGTGACGGTCTCGGACGACGATCTCACGCTGAAGCCCGACCAGTCCTTCCTCCGTGACCCCGACACCGAGTACCCCGTGGTCCTGGACCCGCAGACGACCAGCGCATCGCTCTCCGGCTGGACGACGGTGTGGACCAGTTCGCCGTCCACGTCCTTCTGGAAGACATCGCACGCGCTCGGCGTCGGCTACGACGCCTGGGTCGACAACAAGAAGGCACGCTCGCTGTACCAGTTCGACACGCACACCCTGGGCGGCAAGAAGATCCTCTCGGCGACCTTCACCGCACTGGAGGAGTGGTCGGCCAACTGCACGGCCAAGCCCGTGGAGTTGTGGCGCACCGGGGCGATCTCCTCGTCGACCACGTGGTCCGCCCAGCCCGCTTGGTCCTCGCGCGTCGACACGGTGACGACAGCCAAGGGCTACTCGACCTCCTGCCCCGGAGGGAACGTGTCCTTCGACGCGACCAGTGCGGTCGGCTACACCGCCGGCCAGTCCGCGTCGACGACCACGCTCGGTCTACGTGCTGCCGACGAAAGCGACGAGATCGCCTGGAAGCAGTTCGCCTCGCCGTCCGACCACAAACCCACCCTGTCCGTGACCTTCGTGTCCAAGCCCAGCGACCCCACCAGCGTGAAGATGTCGAACCCGAGCCTGGCGTGCGCCACGACGTACGGCGCCGCCGTGGTGATCCGGTCCACCGCGCCGACCCTCGCCGCGGCGCCGAGGTCCGCCGACGGCTCTCAGTCGACACTGCGGCCTGACTTCGAGGTCTACAAGTACGACCCCGACGCCGCCGACCCGCGCGTCGCCTCCGGCAGTCCCTCGGCGTACACGACGTCCGGCACGACCGGAACCTGGACGACGTCCGCCCTCGCCAACGGCCAGACCTACTGGTTCCGCGCGCGCAGCGAGTACAAGTACTCGTTCAACGGCACTACCGCGTCCATGTACTCGGGGTGGTCCGCGGGGTGCTGGTTCCGGATCGACACCTCGCGCCCCGTGCAACCGGACGTCGATTCGACGGCCTACCCCGAGTGCGCCAGTCCCGACACTCCCGACGTCTGCGCGGCGGCCGGAGGAGTCGGCGCCCCCGGCTCGTTCACTCTCAAGGCCAACGGCGCCGGCGATGTCGTGAAGTACACCTACCAGTTGAACGACGACGAGGTTCGGACGAAGACGTTCAGCACTCCCACGTCGAGCTACACGACGCCTCTTGCGCCCGACGTGCGAGGTCTGAACACGCTGACCGTCGACACCTGGGACGCGGCAGGCAACGAGTCGACCAGCTATACCTACTTCTTCAAGGTCGCGCCCGGCGCCGGACCAGTCGACCGGTGGACGTTGGACGAGGGAACGGGAGCCACGGCGGCCGACGGCGTCGGCGGCAAGGACGCGACCCTGCACGGACCGATCGCCTGGACCGGCCGGGCTCGTCTGGGCGACGCCTTGCAGGGAGACGGCGCCTCGGCCTACGCGAGCACGGCCTCGTCCGCTCTGGACACCAGTAAGAGCTTCACCGTCTCCGCCTGGGTCCGTCTGAACTCCCTGGCCGCCAACAGCACCTTCGTGGCTCAGGAAGGCGTCAACGCGGACGGCTTCCAGCTCTACTACTCGACCCAGTTCGGCTGGGTGTTCAACCGCCACGCCACGGACGTCACGTCGCCGGCGATCGTCAGAGCGCAGTCGTCCGCCACGCCGGTCGCCGGTGTGTGGACCCACCTGCTCGGCGTCTACGACGCCCAGGCGCAGCAGATCCGGCTCTACGTCAACGGTGTGAACGACGAGACCCTGAACGCGTCGTTCACCACGCCGTGGAAGGCCGGCGGCCCCGTCGACATCGCCCGTCGCCTGTACCAAGGCGGATTCGGCGAATACGCGAACGGAACCATCGACGACATCGTCCTCTGGAACCGCATCCTGTCGCCCGAAGAGGTCGCCGACCTCCAGGCGATGACCGACCCGAGCACCGGGCACGCACGCCCCGCGTTGTCCGCCGAGTGGAGCATGGACGAGACCTCGGGGTCCAGCGCCTCGGACTCCTCCGGCTACGGCCACACCGCTGCCGTGACCGCCGGAGGAACCTGGACCGCCGACGCCGACGGCGGCAAGGGCGCGGTGCTCTCCCTGAACGGGACGTCAACGGCCAACGCCACGGCGACCGGTCCGATCGTCGACTCGCAGGGCGACTTCACCGTGGCGGCCTGGGCCAAGCTCGACGCCGCCGCCCTGTCCGACACCACGGTGGCCCACCACATGCGGATCGCCGCCCAGTCCGGCGCCGTCCGAGACTCCTGGGGCCTGTGGTACGACCAGGCGGCCGGATCCAGCCAGGGCATGTGGGTGTTCGGCCGCACCACCGCGGACACCACCAGCGGATCCGTCGTCGAAGTCCCCGCCGGACTCGCGTCCGCGCAACTGGTCGACCCCGGCGCCTGGACCCTGCTGACCGGCGTCTACGACGGCGCTCACCACCAGTTGTTCCTCTACGTCAACGGCGTCCGCCAAGGGGCGCAAGGAGACACCGACACCGACGACGACACCGGCGACGGCGTCGTCTTCACCAGCCCCTGGCAGGCCACCGGCGCCTTCACCATCGGCCGGGGCCGCATCAGCACCGGCGCCTACGGCGATTACGCACACGGCCTCGTGGACGACGTGCGGGTGTGGACCGGAGTGATGTCCGACACCGCCGTCGACCAGATGTACGTCACCGAAGTGCCCATCCCGCTGTGACGCGGCCCCGCCGGAACGGCGGCCCCGCCACACACGCAGCGGACCCCTACGCATCCCACACGATCAGGAGAGCAGTCATGGATGGGCTACGGCGGACACGCCTGTGGGTCGTCGCCGTCACCACCGGCGCCCTGGTGGCCACCGGGCTGGGCACGGCCCCCGCCGTCTGGGCCGCCCAGCGGCACGGACACCGCACGGTCGACGTGCCAGAGGTCAAGGACGGCGCCGCCGTCCCCTTCCGGGCGAAGCAGTCCGCCCGGAAGGACCCGGCCAAGGCGGCTGCCGCCCTTACGGCTGCGGCCGGGAACAGACCCCCCGCCTGGCCGACCGCCGCCACAGCCACCCTGCCCGTCGCAGGCGAGGCGTCGCCGGCGAAGACCACAGCGGTGGGCAAGCTGCCCGTCCGGGTGAGCGCCGTTTCGAAGAACGACGCCCCCGCCCAGGTGACAGTCCGGGTGGCCGACCACAGCACCGCCACGACGCTCGGCGTCGACGGAGCCGTCCTGTCGATCGCCCGTGCCGACAAGCGCAGAGGCGCAGGCAAGGCCCGTCTCACCCTGGACTACTCCGGCTTCGCCGACGCCTTCGGCGGTGACTACGCCTCCCGGCTCACCCTCGTGCGCGTCCCCGCCTGCGCACTCACCACACCAGCCGCCGAGAAGTGCCGGACCGCGACTCCGGTCGCCGCCACGAACGACGTCGACCACCACACCCTCACGACCGTCGCCCCGGTCTCCGCCTCCGCCGCCACGGCATTCGCCGCGACGGCCGCCGCCAAGTCGGGCGCCGGCTCGTACCAGGCGACCTCGCTGAGCCCGTCGGCCGCCTGGAACGCCGGCGGCTCCAGCGGTGACTTCACCTGGTCCTACCCGCTCACAGCACCCCCGTCCAACGGCGGCCCGACCCCCAACCTGGCGCTCACCTACGACGCGCAGAGCGTCGACGGCCGACTGCCGTCCACGAACAACCAGCCGTCCTGGGTCGGCGAGGGCTTCGACCTCTCCACCTCCTACATCGAGCGCTCCTACGACTCCTGCGACGACGACGGCCAGACGGGCAAGTACGACGAGTGCTGGGCGAACGACAACGCCACCCTCGTCCTCGGCGGCAAGTCCAGCCCCCTGATCAAGGACAGCAAGACCGGCGCCTGGCACCCCAAGACCGATGACGGCGAGCGCGTCGTCCGCTCCACCGGCGCCGTGAACGGCGACAACGACGGCGAGTACTGGACCGTCACCACCCAGGACGGCACCCAGTACGTCTTCGGCAAGAACCACCTGCCCGGCTGGACCACCGGAGCCGCCGTCACCAACTCCGTGTGGACCACGCCGGTCTTCGGCGACGACTCCAAGGAACCGGGCTACGACCAGGGAACGTCCTTCTCCAGCCGTGCCCTCACGCAGGCTTGGCGCTGGAACCTCGACTACGTGGTGGACCCGCACGGCAACGCGATGTCGTACTGGTACGCCAAGGAGACCAACTACTACGCCAAGAACGGCGCCACCACGGTCAACGGCGCCGCCTACGACCGCGGCGGCTACCTCAGCCGCATCGACTACGGCATCACCTCCGCCACGGTCTTCGGCGCCGCCCCCGAACAAGTCGCCTTCACCACCGCCGAACGCTGCCTGGTGACGAGCACCGAGCAGTGCTCCTCCCTCACCTCCAGCACCGCCCCGCACTGGCCGGACGTGCCCTTCGACCAACTCTGCGACTCGGGCAAGGTCTGCAAGTCCACCGGCCCCACGTTCTTCTCCCGCAGGCGCCTCACCGGCGTCACCACCCGGATCTGGGACGCGAGCCTGGCCACACCGGCCTACCGGGACGTGGACGCCTGGGCGCTCGACCAGTCCTTCCCCGACCCCGGCGACGGCACGTCGGCCGGTCTGTGGCTGAAGTCCATCACCCGCACCGGCAAGAACGGGACCCCGGTCACCATGCCGCCCGTCGCCTTCGGCGGCGTCCAGCTCTACAACCGCGTCGACACCACGCACGACGACATCGCCGCGCTGGTCAAGTGGCGGGTGCGCACCGTCACTTCGGAGACCGGTTCCGTACTCACCGTCAACTACTCCGCCCCGCAGTGCGTCGCCGGCACGTCCATGCCGAGCAGCCCCGACTCCGACACGATGCGCTGCTTCCCCGCGTACTGGCAGCCGCCCTTCACCTCCGCCCCGCAACTGGACTGGTTCCACAAGTACGTCATCACCCAGATCACCGAGTCGGACCCCACCGGCGGCGCTCCCCTGGTGGAGACGGACTACACCTACAACGGCGCTCCGGCCTGGCACTACGACACCGACGACGTCACGTCGCCGGACAAGCGCAAGACGTGGTCCGTCTGGCGCGGCTACGGCAGCGTCACCACGACCACGGGCAACGACCAGTCCACCCGCACGAAGAACGTCTCGACGTACTTCCGCGGCATGGACGGGGACAAGCAGTCCGACGGCGCCACACGCAGCGTCAAGGTGACCGACTCCCACAACGTCCAGGTCACCGACTCCGACCCGCTGGCCGGAACGGTCCGCGAGGCCGTCTCCTACGACGGCGCCGCCGAAGTCTCCGGCGTCATCACCGACCCCTGGACGCACCAGACCGGCAGCGACGGAACCCGCGCTTCCTACTACACCCGGTCGGGAACCGTTCACCACCGCACCGACCTGTCCGCCGGCGGCACCCGCGACACCACCGTCAGCACGACCTACGACGACACCACCGGCGCCGCACTCGCGGTCGACGACTCCGGGGACGCGGCGGTCACGGGCGACGAGCAGTGCACGCGCACTGCTTTCGCCAACGACACCGCCGACTGGCTGATGGCCTTTCCGGTACGGGTCGAGACCGTCGACGTGAGCTGCGGCGCCTCCGCCAGCCGGCCCGACGACGTGATCTCCGACGTCCGGACCCTCTACGACAACCAGACCTACGGCGCCGCGCCGACACAGGGCGACGAGACCTCCACCCAGCGGCTCACGTCGTACAGCAACGGCAACCCGGTCTACCAGACCGTCTCCACGAGCCACTACGACAGCCAAGGCCGCGTCGACTCCGTCAAGGACGCCAACTCCGCCGACGTCAGCACCACCAAGTACACCCCTGCCACCGGTGGTCCGCTGACCAGCACCGTCACCACGGATGCCGCCAAGTACGCCACCACGACCAACTTCGACCCCGGTCGAGGCACAGCCACCTCGGTCGTCGACCCCAACGGCAAGCGCACGGAGTACGCCTACGACGGACTCGGCCGTGCCACCAGCCTGTGGCTGCCGAACCGCAACAAGGCATCCGGTCAGACCCCGAACCTCGTCTACCAGTACTCGATCTCCAAGACCGCGGCATCCGTGGTCTCCACCGGCAAGCTCAACAACGACGGCGCCACGTACGACACCGCCTACGCCCTCTACGACGCGCTGCTGCGCGCCCGGCAGACCCAGACGCCCGCCCCGGGCGGGGGCCGGGTCATCGCCGAGACGAAGTACGACAGCCGCGGCCTGGCCGTCGAAGCCGACGCCGACTACACCGATGCCAAGAACCCGTCCGGCTCTCTGGAAACCATCACCTCGGCCGTTCCCTCGCAGACCCTGACCGCATACGACGGCGCCGGCCGCCCCACCGCCGCCGACTTCTCCGCAGGCGGCGTGAAGCGGTGGACGACTTCCACCGCCTACGGCGGGGACCGCACCACCGTCACGCCGCCTCAGGGCGGCATCGCCACCACGACGCTGGCGGACACCCTCGGCCGGACCACCGAAGTCCGCCAGTACGACAGCGGGACCCCGACCGGCCCGTACACGTCGGTCAAGTACGCCTACGACGCCAAGAGCCGTCTGAAGGAGATATCCGACGACGACGGCGACAAGTGGTCCTACGACTACGACCTCATGGGCCGGCGGACCAGCTCCACGGATCCCGACACCGGCAAGACCACCACCTCCTACGACGCACTCGATCAGGTCGCCTCCACCACGTCCGCCGTCGGCACCGCCGACGAGAAGACCCTGAGCTACTCCTACGACGCGCTCGGGCGTCAGACGGCCAGGTACGACGGCGCCACCCAGGACGCCGCCCACCAGCTCGCCAAGTGGACCTACGACTCGATCGCCAAGGGACAGCCCACGTCCACGATCCGCTATGTGGGCGGCAGCACGGGCAAGGCGTACATCAGCCAGGTAGGCGCCTATGACAGCCTCTACCGGCCCACGCTCACCCGCGTCACCATCCCGTCCGTCACCGGCGAAGAGGCTTTGGCCGGCTCGTACACCTCAACCGTCGGCTACAACCTCGACGGCACCGTCCAGGTCGCCTCGGACCCCGCCGTCGGCGGACTGCCCGGCGAATCCCTGGAGTACGGCTACAACGACCTGAGCATGCCCACGACGCTGAAGGGCGCGACGGGCTACGTGCAGAACACGAGCTACACCAAGCTCAGCGACATCGGGCAGGTCATCCTCGGAGTCTCCGGCTCCGACACCGCCAAGTGGCTGCAGATCACCAACACCTACGAAGACGGCACCCGCCGCCTGCAACGCGAACTCGTCACCGACGACGCCCAGGCCGCCCCCGTCCAGGACAGCTCCTATACCTACGACGACTCCGGCAACCCCACCAAGGTCGCCACGCACGCCGACGCCACGGACGACGTCCAGTGCTACCGCTACGACGGACACGACCGCCTCACCGAGGCATGGACCCCCACCGGCGGCTGCGCGTCCGACCCGTCGACGGCCGTCCTGGGCGGCCCGGCCCCGTACTGGCAGAGCTTCGCCTACGACCACCTGGGCAACCGCACCACGCAGGTCGACCACGCCACGACCAGCGGCGGCGACGACAGCACCACGTCCTTCGCCTACGCGAACGCCGGCGCTCAGCAGGCCCACGCCCTCACCTCCTCGACCACGGTCACCGGTGACAAGGAAGTCCAGAACGCCTACACCTACGACGCGTCCGGCAACACCCGCACCCGCACCTACGACGACAAGACCCAGACTCTCGACTGGGACGACGAGAATCACCTGGCCAAGGTCGCCAACGCCGACGGCACATCGGCCTCGTACCTGTACGACGCCGACGGCAACCGTCTCCTCGCCCGCGACGACTCCGGGACCACGCTCTACCTCGGCGACACCGAAGTCCGCCTCGCGAAGGGCGCGAGCACGACGAGCGGGACTCGCTACTACTCGTGGGGCGGCCAGACGATCGCGGTCCGCACGAGCACCGGTGGCCTTCAGTGGCAGGTCACGGACGCACACGACACGGCCGAGACCGGAGTCGACGCCACTACGCAGGCGATCACCCGCCGCCGTCTCGACCCCTTCGGCAACCCCCGCGGCGGCCAGCCCGACTCCAGCGCCTGGCTGGGGAGCAAGGGCTTCGTCAACGGCGTCCGGGACACCGGCACCGGCCTCACCCACCTCGGGGCGCGCGAGTACGACCCTGCCATCGGCCGTTTCATCTCCGTGGACCCCGTCCTGGAACTGACCGACTCCCAGCAGATCGACGGATACACCTACGCGGCCGACAACCCCGTCGCCGGAAGCGACCCGGCAGGGCTCTGGCTGGACGACGGAACCGGGCACAACGAGCCGCGCACCGACGGCGGCCCCGCCGGACCGGCCAGCCCCACCCCCGGCATCCCCGGGGGCGGACCGGGCAAGGGAGGCTGCTACTACTCCTGCGGAGGCAACAGCGGCGGCGGCGGTGGCGGCGGCCACGGCGGAGGCTCCCACGGCGGCGGAGGCCATCACCATAGCTGCGGCTGGTCGTTCTCCTGCCATGTCTCCGACTTCGGGCACAAGGGCTGGAACTTCGTCAAACAGCACCCGGTGATCGCCTCGGTCGTCGCCACCGCCGTGGTCGTGGGCGTGGTCGCCTGCATCGTGGCCTGCGCGGCCGTCCTCGTAGCCGGAGCAAGCGGGTTCACCGCGGGCGCCGAGGCCGGCAGCCTCACAGCCGCGGTCACCGGCGCCGCGGCAGGCGTGATCGGAGAGGGCGGCGCAGTCGTAGCGGGAGCCTCGGGCATCGCCGCAGCCGGCGCCGCGGCAGTCTCCAAGGGAACGAAGACAGCGGCCGCGTCCGAGGCCGCGGCCGGCGCCGGGGCGAAGACGGCCAGCACGGCCGCCGAGGACACCGCGTCCTCCGGCGCCGCGAAGAGCGGCGACCGCGCCGAGACCGCCGAACCCAAATCCGGCGCCAGGGGCTGCGAACACAGCTTCCTGCCGTCGACCAAGGTCCTCATGGCCGACGGACATGAGAAGAAGATCAAGGACATCAAGGCGGGGGACGAGGTCCGGGCCACCGACCCGGTGTCCGGCAAGAGCACGTCCCGCACCGTCGAGAAACTGATCACCACAGAGCACGACAAGGACTTCGTCACTCTCACCGTCCGGGACGGCGCCAAGTCCCCGAAGATCGTCGCCACTGTCACGCACCCCTTCTGGGTCACGTCCCAGCGAGCCTGGCTCGACGCGGGCGACCTCCAGCCCGGCATGCACCTCCGCACCCCCTCGGGCACGGAAGCCACCGTCACCCACATAGTCATATGGCACCACCCGCACCTGACACACGACCTGACGGTCGCTGTGACGCACACGTACTATGTGCTGGCGGGGCAGACGCCGGTTCTGGTTCACAATTGTGGTGAGTCCGATGTCACGACGGTTTATCGAAAGCAGGACACTTCGATTCCGGAAACCCAGAGGCTGTCTGTTGATGCGGACGGCAATGTCTCGCACGCAGGGTCGGGATCGCTGTACCTCAACATGACTGGCGATATTAGTCATTCGCTTGGATTCAAGGGTGATCAGCTAGTCGCCTTCGACGTGCCCACCTCCTATGTTCGCGAGCTTTCGGAAGCCTCCCTGCCTCAACGTATGCCACGCGGATGGACGGGGATGAAGCGCGAATGGAATCGGGCTCTCAAAATGGCCCCGGACCAGTCTGATGGGCCTGGGCTCTTTGGTCTTCGTGATCACCATATTCCTGGGCTACTGGATGCCATCATTCCGGGATCGGGCCGGATCGTTGGATAGGACGGATTTGATGAGTCGTTACGATCTTGCAAGTGAGGGGCGTCGCCTGGGGCGGCGCCCGTCGGAAGGCCCGATCGCCCTGCTTGGGTTGTTGGTGGTCACACCCGTGGCGGACGGGGTGGAGTACGCCCAGCGTCTTAGGGACTTGATTGCCGCAGCTGTGGAGATCTCCGGGTCTGTCGACTTTGAGAGTGACGACGTTTCGGAGCAAACTCTTCCGTCCTGGTTCCTTGCGCTTTCTGGTGGTGCGGTTGGAGATGTTCCGGGAGACCCGATTGGGAGTGCAGGGAAGCGTGGATATCTAGTGGCCAGAGACGACCGGCCGTGGGATTCGGGGGATTGGATCTACTGCTTCGATCCCGATCTCCGGTCGTGGTCTTGGTGGGACGCTACCGTCGATGAGAATGGGAAAGTTTACGTTTGGGTCGACACGAAGGGCGAGGCTCATATTCCCTGCGAAGAGCTCTGGTGGGCGATTTTCGTGTCAGGGGCAGTAAGTGTTGATCCGTTGACGCTTGAATTCGCCTCAGTGTGGAGTGGGCAACGGAGCATTGGCCTCGCGTAGTAGGCTCATCCGGAATTGAGGGAGCCCCGCCGGGATCGGTTCCGGCGGGGCTCCCAGGGTGTCTGACGGCAGTAGTTGACGGCAACGTCAGCGGACTGGGGTTGCGCAGAGGGGTGGTTCGTTGCCCTCGTCGGGCTTGCCGGTGATCTCGGCGGGGCTGCGGAGGGCGTGGCCGAGGAGGTCGATGGCGTCGCGCTGGAGGCGGAGCCGGACGTGGGCGTAGACGGTGGAGGTGACGCCGATGTGGGCGTGCCCCAACAGCTCCTTGATCAGCACGAGTTCCACCCCCTGCTCCAGGAGGAGGGTGGCCGCCGAGTGTCGAAGATCATGGAAACGGATGCGGCGGAGCCTGGCCTGGCGGAGCAGGGTGTTGAAGTGTCGGGTGAGGGTTGCCCCTTCGATCGGGGCGCAGTCGGGGCGGGTGAACACGTAGCCGTTGTCCTTCCAGTCCGTCCCTGCTGCCTCGCGTTCCTTGAGTTGTCGGTCGCGGTGCTGTTCGAGGGAGCGCAGGCATGGCGTCGGCAGGGCGATGCGCCGTTCGGAGCTCTTGGTCTTGGTCGGTAGGGCGGTCAGGCCGCAGGAGTTGGTGCGCTGGAGGGTACGTCGGATGCTGGCGGTTCCGCCGGCGAGGTCGAGGTCTTCCCAGCGCAGTCCGAGGAGTTCGCCCTTGCGGAGGCCGGTGTGCAGAGCGAGCTCGAACAGCGCCTGCAATCGGTGCCGGCTGGTGACAGCCAGGAACTTGCGCGCTTCGTCGACGGTGAGGGGTTCGAAGCGTCGGGGCCGGGGCGTGCCGGTGCGGACGTTGCGGGCGACGTTGCGCGGGATCTCCTCCTCGCGCACCGCGTGCTCCAGGGCGGACTTGAGCACGGAGTGCACGTAGGCGAGGGTCAGGGGCGAGAGCCGCTTGGAGCAGCACTTTCCGGCGGCGCAGCAGAGGGGTTGGTTGCGGGCAGCGTCGAGGCCGCGGGTGCAGCACTGGCAGGTGGTGCGGAGCTGGTTGAGCCAGGTGCGGACGTCCTTGGCGGTGAGCTTGGCGAGCTTCTTCCGTCCGAGGCCGGGGATGAGGTAGAGCCGGGCGACGGCGGTGTAGCGGGTGTGGGTGTTCTCGCGGAGGTGGTGGACGGCGACGTTCTGAAGCCAGTAAGTCAGGTACGCGGCCAGGCTGCCCTGCGCGGACGGAACGGGGAGGCCGCGGTTGCTGGCGGCGATCTTCTCGGTGAGCTTGGCCAGCGCTTCCTTGCGGGTGGGGCCGTAGACGCGAACGCGGCGACGGGTGTTGCCGGGGCGAGGACGTATCCGGCGGCTTCCCAGCGGCTGTCCTTGCGCTGGTAGACGGTTCCGTCGCCGTTGGCCCGGGTGCGGTGGGAGGCGGGGGTGTCGCGGGGCGTGGTCATCATGCGGCTTCCTGGTCGAGGCGGGTGCGGATGAAGTCGGCGAGCGCGTGTGCGGGGATGCGGCGGGCGCGGCCGAGGGTGATCGAGGCGAGCTGGTGGGTGCGGAGGAGGTCGTAGACGGTGGAGCGGCCAAGTTGGAGGCGGGCCATGACCTGTGGGAGGAGTGCGGCGCCGGGGCTGTAGCCGGTGCCGAGGTAGGCCCAGTGGCCGGCGACGAGGGTGGTGTCCGGGTCGTGCTCGGGCAGGCCGGCGTGGGCGCGGGCCTGTTCGGTGCGCCAGGCGCGGCGGGCGTCGCGCAGCGCGCCGAGGGTGGTGGAGTAGGAGCGGGACTTGGTGGAGAAGTGGCCCCGGAAGCCGAGCATGTGCGCCCACTTCCAGAGCTTCAGGTGGGCGAACTCCGGCAGATTGCCCAGCTCCCAGCAAGTGCGGATCATCTGCCGCACGTGCCGCGCAACGCCGAGGCGGGGCAGGGGCCGGGCCTGTCCGGTGCCGTCGCACGCGGTACAGGGGAGCGGGGTGCCGTGGGGGAGGACGGTGGCGCCGCGTCCCTGGCAGGGGCGGCAGAACAGGGCGCGGTCGAGGGTGCTGGAGGCGTCGGCGGATTTGGTGGCGTACTTTGCCACGTAGGCTGCCACGGCCTGGTCGGTGAATTCGGCATCAGCGCCGAAGGTCGTGATCTCGCGTACGTCGAGCTGTTCGCCCCAGGAGAGTTCGCGTTCCCCGACCGCGTCCGACTCGACCGTGACGCGGACCCGCGAGGCCGCGGCCCTGATGGCGTCGGTGAGCACGGCGATGGTGGCGTACGGCGGCGGGGGCTGGCTGGTGCCGTCCGGGCCGTCGAGTCGGACGACGGCGTGGAAGTGGACCAGGCCGCGCTGCTGGTACTCGGCGACCTTGGCGAAGGAGATCCGCAGGACCGCGTGGGCGGATTTCTGGGTCATGCCGAGTCGGGCGGCGAGTTCGCGGCGCAGGTAGGTGGTGAAGCGGGCCCACAGGGCGGAGGCGTGGGCGTTAAAGAGGACCGCGCCCGCGTAGTCGTACGTCGCGGGGTTCAGGGGCGTCCCGATCAGGGCGTCCGCGGGTTCGTGGAGCTTGCGGCAGTGGCAGGGCCGGATGTCACCGCCGGGGGTGGTGGGGCGGTTGTGGACCGGGCCGAAGGACGGCGGGGTGAGAGTGACGAAGACACGGGGGTGGGTGCGGACGGTGTCAGGCACGTTCTTGCCGCCGGACAGGCCGGCGCGGATGAGGTGGTAGGTGTCGGCGGCGTAGAGGCGGGAGCAGGCCGGGCAGCGGGAGGAACGGCGGTTGCCGCATGCGGTGAGCAGGCTGCCCGTGGGCTCCTCGGAGGTGGTGTAGGAACGCAGTACCTCGTCCGTCGTGGTGTCGACGGTGGTGGTGCGACCGGTCAGGCGGATGGGGTCGGTGCAGCCGCCGAGGCGTTCGATCTGCTGCTGTGCGCGGTCGAAGTCCGGGTGGTTGACGAGGCGGAGCAGGTCCCGCACGGCGGGGCTTGCCACGTGGCGCAGGTCCAGGGTGACCATTCGGGGCGTGTCCCTTCTGTCAGGTGGGTGGCCCCCGAGCAGCAACCAGCCAGGCAGAAAGGCGTGTTGGTGCTGATGGGGGTATGACGAACCAGGCCCATGGACGGGCGTGGGGTTCAGGGAGGGGTGATGCGGACCGCGTGGGCGCGGGGCTCAGAGCTGAGCGAGCGCGGCGGTGGCCACCGGAAGGGCAACGCCCACGCGAGTCCCCAACTGGGCCGCTGTGATCGGCGCTTCGTGATCGGCGCGGTAGGTGTCCGCGATGCGCCGAGCCGCGTCCAGCAGGGCGGCCGGCAGGGCCGGGCCGGAGGCTGACCGGGCCGTCCTGGCGACGGTGGCGGGAAGAGCGGCGGCCGGAGCCAGTGCGGGCTGCGGTTCCTTGGCCCGGGCGGCGACCACGTCCGGGATGAGTGTCGGGAGCTTGATCGCGGATGCCTCGTCGGGCACCGGCTCGGAGACAGAAGCGGGAGTGTCCTCCAGGTGCTGGGCGGGGTGGGTGAGGGTGTGGAACTGGGCGAGGAAGGCGGGTCCGACGTGGCCCCAGCCGAGCTGCAGGAGCGGGGCGACGGTGTCCAGGCAGGCCCGTCCGTAGCGTCCGGTCAGCAGCGGTTCGGCGGTGTTCAGGGTGAGGGTGAGCAGGCCGCACAGGTGCAGCAGCCGGGTACCGGCCCGCAACTCCGCCTTGGACGTGCCGCGCAGTGCCAGCAACCGCAGGGCGACCAGGAGTCCGACGACGGACAGGTCCACCATGGGGGCGATCAGCGGCGCGATCGGACGGGGGACACCGAGGCGCAGGGCGAGCGCCCAGACGTTGCCGAAGGAGAAGACGAAGGCCAGGGCCGCGATGACCGCCATGACCACGGTCACGGTGCGCCGGGTGAACCGTTCCTCCGCCATGGTCTCAACCTCCTTTCGACGTACGGGGTGTTCGGGGCTACTTGGCGAGCGGAACAGGGGTGTCGTCGGGTGCAGTACGGCCAGCGGTGTCGAGCAGGGCGTCCAGGAGGAGGGCGGGGTCGGCGGTCAGGTGTGAGGTGTCCTCGGCGATACGGGCGGCATCGGCGTCGGAGACGTAGGGGGTGCGGATGCGGGTGTAGCCGGGTCGGCCCTGCATCGCCATCACCGTGACTCCGACGTAGGCGGGGTCCTGCAAGGTCACCGGGCTGGCGTCCGGCCAGTTGCGGATGTCGTCCCCCAGCGCGGCCACCGCGGCTTCCACGGTCTTCTGCGCGAAGGAGAGCCCGATGGGGCACACGTCGCGGATGAAGGTGGGGATGGCGTCGCCGGTGGTCTTCTGGCTGATCAGGATCACCAGGATGCCGACGCTGCGGCCCTTCTTGACCAGGTCCTCCACCAGCCGGGCATTTTCCGCCGTCAACGCGGCCAAACGTTTCGTCTCAGCGTCGCTGCCCTTGTACTCGCGGAAGAACGTATGCGCCTCATCGATGATCAGGACCGTGAGCGGCCACTCCGGAGAGGGGCCGACGTGCCACAGGTTCTTCACGCCCAGCACGTCCCGGATGGTCGCCGAGCGCCGCTTACGCAGCTCCACCAGGCGCTTGAACAGAGCGTTCGCTTCGTCGAGGTCGTCACCGCAGAACGCGAACATCCGCTTGACCAGGTCGGCGTAGTCGCCCTCCGAGGCCCGCGACACTTTCCCGTCCGCCGTCGCGATCTGAACGGACGGGGACGGCGCGAAGTCGCAGACGAACTTGTTGACCCCCGAGGTCTTGCCCGCACCCGGGACGCCAGCCACCGTCACCCCGGGCAGGTTCGCCAGGGACACGAACACCCGGGCGGCGTAATCGTCCACGCCCAGCTCCCAGCGCGTCAGGTCCGTGAGTGGCCGGCCGGTGGGCCGGTGCGTGGTCGACATGGTCAACGGGTCGGAGCGCACACCCCGGATCACCACCTTGCCGGGGCCGTCCGGCAGCACGGAGACCCGTGTGCACCGCCAGGCGTCGGCCAGGAACCGCGCCGACTTCTGGTACTCCTCCAGTCCGACCTGCGGCAGCGTGCGCGCCCGGACGATCACCCCGAACTGGTCGGGTTTGACCTTGATCTTCGGAGTCAGCACCCGGGGTGCGGGGGTGGGGCCGTCCTTCTGTGCGGTGATCTGTGCGAGCAGGCTCGGGGTCTTGTCGGTGACCGTCAGCCCGGCCATCCGCGCGAGGCGAACCCAGCCCCAGCGGACCCGGACGGCCTGCCGCATGCTGACCCGCGTGCCCCGGTCGGCCTGTACGTAGCGCACCACCGTGCACAGCAGCCACACACTGATCAGCACGACCACCGCCAGCAGTGCATCCGGCGCGTACTCCGTCACGGCTTCCATGTCACGCCCCCTCTTCGCGTATCAGGCGGAGCATGTGGCCCAGGTCGAGGCGGGCCGCGTGCTCTGGGCTCAGGCCGAGCAGATCGAGCACCGCCGCCGAGGCGGCGAACGTGACCTTGCCCTCGGTCCCCGGCAGGGGCCGGAGCGGGTACAACTCCCTCTCCGGCACGGAGTTTTCGAAGCGGATCACTGTGCCGCCTCCACCGTCACCAGCTCCAGGCGGGCGGCCCGGTAGGCGACGCCGTCGGAGAGCTGCCCGTTGAAGATCCGCGCCCACGGGGTCGCGAACAGCTCGACCGGCCGCACCATCGCCCCGGGCTTGAGTCCGGCGGCGAGGCCCGTCTCAGGGACCGTGATCTTCAGGACCTCGGCCCGGCCGTCCTCCATGAGCATCACGGTCACCGTGTACAGCGACGCTCCGGTCTCCCGGTCGGTGGCGACCTCCCCGGTCTGCTGGTCCTTGATCTTCAGCACAGGGACGGTGCCCGCGATGCACACCGCCGACGGCAGCAGGGCAACACGAATACGGGTCATGACCATGCCATCACATCCTCGTTCGATGGAGCCGCTTGATCGGCTCGATATGGAGCGAGGAGATGATCGCTCAACTTGCAAGATCGATTAGGTCGTGACTTCGATCAGGTTGGTAGGTGGTCAGGTGGGGAACCCGGGGATGTGCCCGTATCGCTACGGCTTGCTGGCGATACCGCGGGATCATGACTCTGCCCTTGGACGAGGACCCCCGGCCGCCGTACCTCCAGGCCGCCGAGGCGCTGCGGGACGCGATCCTCAGCGGCGAGTTCCGCCCCGGCGAGCGTCTGCCCTCGGCCAACGTGCTGCGCGACCGGTTCGGGGTCTCCAGCTCCACCGTCCAGAACGCCCTGCGCGTGCTCAAGCAGGAAGGCCTGGTGTACTCCCAGCTCGGTCGCGGCAGCTACGTCAGCACCTCCGTCGGCGGGAGCGTCGAGGAAGCCGATGGCGATCACGAGGACGCCGACACCGAAGGGCCGGACTGGCCAATCGACGTCATCCGCAACGAAGACGCCCGACCGCCATACGCCCAAGTCGCCGACATCCTCCGCCGAGAGATCCTGGAAGGCACCTACCCTCCGGGCTCCCAGCTCCCCCCCCCGCCCGGGAGATCCAAGAGCGGTTCAAAGTCGCCAACTCCACCGCGCAGAACGCCTATCGAAGCCTCAAGCAAGCGGGACTGGTGTACGCGGTCAAGGGGCGTGGTGTCTTCGTCCGCCAGGAACCGGAGCCGGGCAAGTACCACGGGCCGATCACGAACTACCTGCTGCGGGATGAGATCGATCGCGAGGCGCGCGCAGCCGCCACCGAGTTCGCCGACCTCAGCGACGAGGAGCTGCTGGCGCGGGAAGCGGAGCTAGACCGGCGATGGGACGTGGTTCGGGAGGAGCATCAGCGACTCTTCAGCGAGCGCCGCAAGGTCAAGCGGGAGAAGAGCCGACGCGGACTGTTCCTGCCACCCCTCCAGGACGACGGCGCCGAACAGGGCGTATCGCCGAGCGAGAAACTGAAGGCCGCACTGGCCGAATCGAAGAGGCGTCGGCAGCAGCGCCCCTGACCATCGGCCCGGCAGCTCGATCGGTGGGTGAGCTGTTCAGAGTTTCTTTACTTGATCAAGGCGGCCCGCTGTCGCGGGCCGCGCGCGCTCCGGCCCTGTGGGGCCGCCGCCCGCTCCTGTCTCCGCCCCGCTTGCCGTCGGCCCCGCCGGTCCGGGCGCGCAACAGCCGTACAGCGAACCACCTGGGGCTCTGCCCCAGACCCCGGCCCTCCCTCCGAGGGGCAGGGGGACCGCGTGCGAGTGCGGCTTCGTCGTGGTGTGGGGTTTGAGGGCGCGGGAGGGGGTCCCTCGCCGCCCGGTCACCGGAGGCGTACCAGGAACCCCCGGGGGCCGCCAAGGCCGAGCGCACGCGTCACGAAGTGAGCCTTGGCGGCCCCCGGGGAACCCTGGCACGGCGAAGCTGCCCGACCGACGAGGGACCCCCTCCCGCTCCGACCGTGATCCTGCCGGAGCCCGGCCCGCCACGTGCTGGGGTACCCCTGTGGGAGGGTGTCCGCCGGATCACCCCCGGGTGATGTGTCGGCCGGGCGTACCGTGGAGTGGGAGGTGGTGAGTTGATGATTACGGAGCTGGCCGACAACGTCCGCAAGTACCGGCGTCGGGCCGGGATGAGCCAGGAGGAACTAGCCCATGCCGCAGATGTTTCCCCGGGTACGGTACGCAAGGCCGAGCAGGGTGGCACTCTCCGCATGGAGACCCTGCACACGCTCGCCCGTGCGTTTGGAGTGACCACGGCCGCCTTGATGGTGTCCGATGCCCCGGAGCCCGTCGGGCGGCCCGAGGAGCCGAACCTCGTCAACCTGATCCAGCTCCGCGCCGCCCTCACTCCAGCCGTCGGGCTCGTGGACCAGGACGCCGAAGCCGTGGCCGAGGAACCGAACCTGCGCATCTTCCGGCGGACGCTGCAAGACGCACGGGTGCTGTACTTCTCCGACAGCTACAAGAGCGTCGCGGCCCAACTGCCGGGCCTGCTGCGTGATGCCGCACAGGCCGTCGCCTACTACGACAGCGGGGACGAGCACCGGCAGGCCCTGTTGGCCCGCGCCGAGGCGCTGCGTCTGGCCGGCACCTACCTCACCCAGGTACGGCAGTACGACATCGCGTACGCCGCTGTGCGTGGCGCCATCATGGACGCCCGTCAGGCCGGAGACATGCTTGCGGCGGGCTCTGGTGTCGGCTGCATGTGCTGGCTGCTGGTGAGGCAGGGACGGTTGGACGAGGCGGAACAGGTCGCCGCCCAGAGCATGGACGCGGTAGAGCCGAAGATCACCGGGGCCGAGCCGGACCACTATGCGGTGTGGGGCGGCCTGGCGATGGAGGCCGCCGCCGCAGCCGCGAGGAACAACCGTCCCGACGAAGCGAAGGAGTACCGTCAAGCCGCCCGGGTCGCGGCAACCGCTGTCGGCATGGCGCATCGCAACGTCTCCCGGCACTGGTCCGTCTTCGGGCCGGTCACCGTCGCGGTCAAGGCACTCGAAGACTCCCTGGTCATCGGCGACGCCCGCGCGGTGGTGCGCAAGGCCGGCGAGCAGGAGGAGTTGTCGCCCAAGGCATGGAAGCGCTTGGGCAGGCCCAGCACCAACGACGGGAACCGCTTCACCCTCGATGTGGCGCGCGCCCACACCCGGACCGGAGACTTGTCCGCCGCCATGGACGAGTTGACCCGTGCCCGGGAAGCCGCCCCGCAGTGGCTGCGGCACCAGAACGGGGCCGCCGAGACCATGCAGGAGATCCTGCGCAAGCGCAAGCGCACCCTCACGACCGAGATGCGCGAAATGGCCGACTACCTGGACGTTGTCGGGTAGCTGCCACGCAGCGTGGCAGTTTGTGAACCAAGAGTCGCGAACTGCCATGATCCCCAACTGGGGTGACGATCAGTCAGCACCTACGGTCAGTGCGTCCATCGTCAGTGACCCAGGCCGGGGGTGCCCAGTGAGCCAGCCCAGGAGCGATGCCGACCGCATGCGTCGCAGAGAGCTGTACGACGCCGCATCGGGCAGGGGAGGTCCCCCCTTACTGCCGTGGACCAGCCCGGAGGGGAAGCCCTGCTACCTGAGCAGTGACGGCCGGGGTTACCTCTCCACCCTCGCCGACAGCATCGAGACGGTACAGCTCAGCATGGGCCAGGAACTTTTGACGTACGCCCGCGACGCCACGGCACCCGGCGCGAAAGCCCTGTCGGCGAGCGAATGCCGCTGGTTGGCCTGCCGGTTGGCAGAAGCCCTGGCGGACGCGCTCAGGGTCGCGGACTCGCGCGGACAGCGCATCCCGGATCAGGAAGAGGCGGCCGCGGATGCCTGACTCTTCGAACGCCGGCGCACCAGTGCGCAACTCCTCTCGGGGGTGCTACCGCTTCCGTGAGTACCACATGACCACCGTCCCCGACTCCTTGGCGCTGCCAACGTTCGAGGCGGTCTGCGTCACCGGCGAAGAGCACCACTGCGGCGCCACGTCAGGCACGCTGCACACCTCGGACGAGCTGACCCGTTGGATCACCGGACACTGCGCCCAGAGCAGCCACGAGTTGTACGAGCAGACCGTCCGCGCTCTTGTCCGTGCCGAGCCTGGCGCGTGGCAGTAGAGTCCCGCTGCACCGACACCAGACAGCGGCAGCGCAATCGTGTGCCCCGAGCCGTTGACGGCAGTAGCGACGGCAACACCCACGGATTTCCCCGCACAACCGCGGACACCGGCGGAACGCAAAACCCACGCTGACCAGCGAAGAAGCAGGTAGAGGGGTACCGCGTAGCACACGTACTATGTGCTGGCGGGGGCCACGCCGGTTCTTGTGCACAATTGCGATGACGGCGACCTTGTATCGGCGGTCCAGGGCCGGTACAACGAAATTACTGACCCGAATAGCTCTGGATATCAGTCGATTCGGCAGCGAGGGCCTGTGCTTACAGGCGTAAAGGACCGTCTCACGGGAGATGTGAAACTAGGCCAGAATGGTGGCGACTTTCCGAATAACCTCCACCCGAGCCTAGCGGCACGTTTGGAGGGCGACGGGGCTGATGGTTGGTACCCTGGAAGCTCTGGGGTGCACGGAGAAATACATGCACTCAATGATCTCCTCTGGGGGCGAGAGGCGGCGGGCTTGAGCACTGAAATCGATGACAGCTTTGTCTTCTACAGCATGAGGCTGAGAGGGTCGGCGCAGGGGCAGCAGATTCTTCGGTGCGGAAGTTGTTTCACTCTGACTGGTGGTGCCGATGAGCTCGGATGAAAATGCAGGTCACGAGGCTCTGCGGGTGCCAGATGGTCAACTCGACTATGACGAAGAGTTGATCTACTGGTTTTGCGGAGAAAAGTTCACCGGAATCGGGTATGAGGAAATTTCGGGGCGAGGGGTGTCGGAAGTCTCCTACCGGGACGGACTGCAAGACGGTCCCGCTCGCGATTGGTATCCGTCGGGGGCGCTAAAGGGCGAGTCGATCTATCAAAAGAATCTTCTCCATGGGCACGTTCGAGAATTTCGGGAGAATGGAGGTCTGATTTCCGATAAAGAGTACGAGCATGGAATCCTTGTTCGGAGTGCCGAATACGATGCTTCCGGAGAGATGACTTCCAGCTCTACCCTTGCGGAGGGTAGTCCAAATTACTCTCGATTGCAGCGGCTCCGCGAGCATTTCTCTTCTGACTGAATGTCAGACGCGGCCGAGGCCCCGCCGGATTTATGTCCGGCGGGGCCTCGGCTGCGTCTGGCGTGTCTGACGGCAGTAGTTGACGGCAATGTCAGCGGACGGGTGCTGCACAAAGGGGTGGCTCGTCGCCGTCGGCGGGTCGCGTGGTGGGCTGGGCGGGATTGCGGAGGGCGTTGCCGAGGAGGTTGATGGCATCGCGTTGGAGGCGGAGTCGGACGTGGGCGTACACCGTCGCAGTCACACCGATGTGGGCATGGCCCAAGAGTTCCTTGATCACGACGAGTTCGACACTCTGTTCGAGGAGGGGGGTCGCCGCCGAGTGCCGTAAATCATGGAACCGGATGCGGCGGAGCTTGGCCCGGCGGAGCAGGGTGTTGAAGTGTCGGGTGAGGGTGGCTCCCTTGCTCGGGGAGCCGTCGGGCCGGGTGAAGACGTAGCCGCTCGCCTTCCAACCCGCCCCGCAGTTCCGCGTTCCTGGCGCTGCCGGTCACGGTGATCTTCGAGGGAGCGCAGACACGGCGTGGGCAGGGCGATACGGCGTTCAGGAGATGGTGTCTTCGAGGCTGCGGAAATACGTCAGGCCGGGCCGGCCGGAGAGGTGGGTTTTGCCAGTGGTGGTGAAGCCTGTGCGGGTCAGGACGGTGTGGGATGCCGCGTTGTCGAGGGTGGTGGCGGCCCGGAGGGCGGTCAGGCCGTATCTGTGGGCCGCCAGGCCGCACACGTCCCGTACCGCGGAGGTGGCGACGCCCCGGCCCGTGGCCCGTTCCGCGATCCGGTAGCCGAGCGTGGCGCAGCCGTCCGACACGTCGACCAGGTTGACCCGGCCCAGCACCTCGCCCTCAGCGCCGATCAGCACGTGGAAGTAGCAGCTCCCGGCCTCCTATTCGGCCAGCAGGTCGCCGAGCAGTTCGTCGAACCGGGCGAAGTACTCCTCGCCTCGGTCGGGGATGGACGCCGCGAAGTACGCCCGGTTCTCCCGTTCGAAGGCGAGGAGCGCGGGGGCGTGGTCCGGATGAAGCAGTCGTAGCTCGGCCATAGGGCGGACGGTAAGCCGCCTGACCGTCCTCCCGCCATGGGGGCGACGGCACGAGCGCACCGTCCCGAGGCGGGCGGGAACACCGCGCCCGCCCAGTCCTCCGCGGCGGCTGATCGCCCCGCTAATGATCGCTCCGCTACTGCTCGTCGCGCGTGGCGAGCCGTCGGGCGACCTCGGTCTCGACCGTCTCGCGCAGTTCGTCCGGCGTGCAGCCGAGGTCGCGCAGGATCCGTGCGGCCGGGCTCTCCTCGGTGCGGATCAGGCCCAGCAGCATGTGCTCCGTGCCCACCCAGTCGTGGCCGAGATCCGCCGACGCGCGGTGCGCCTGCTCGATGGCCTCCTTGCTCTCCGGGTGGAACGGGATGTGACCCCGCGGCGCCTTCTTCCCGGCCGGCGGCAGCGCTTCCATGACGGCGTCGCGGACGCGCTGCTTGGACCCGGTGTGCGCCACCAGCACCTTGTACGCCAGGCCCTGCGGTTCGCCGAGCAGGCCCAGCAGGAGGTGTTCGGTGCCGATGGAGTCGTGCCGGTGCGTCCGGGCGGCTTCCTGCGCCAGCACGATGCTGTGCCGGTTCAGGTTGGTGAACCGCTCGAACGCGTTGGGCGTGTGGCGTTGCTGGGCGGCCTGCTTGGACACCCCGATGGCGTCGCCGATCTCGGTCCAGGACGCGCCGGTCCGCTTGGCCTTGCTGACGTAGTGGTCGATGAGCTGGTCACCGAGGGCGGACAGGGTCTGGGCGCGCAGTCGCGCCTCACGGACGCGGGCCAGTTCGTCCGCGGCGGGGAGTTCCTCGTCGAGACGGGCGATCAGGTCGGCGAGGCTGATGTCGAGAGGGCTCATGCGTCAACTTTAAATTGACGATCCTCTATCGTCAACTTCTTATTGACGATTTCTTCTGGCGGTGTGCGGGCCAGGGCGGTCGCCGCTGACGGCGGCGGCCGCCCTGCCTCGGCGTTCAGGGGATGGCCGGGTCAGTACCAGTAGCCGGAATGCCAGTAACCGTCGCCCCACCAGCGGTCGTGCCAGCGGTGGTGCTTGCCGTGGTGCGAGTAGTCGTACCTGTCGTTGTAACGACCGTCGTGCCGGTAGTCGTACCGACCGTGGTGCCGGTTGTCGTACCGATTGTCGTACCGGCCGTCGTGCCGGTCGCCGTACCGACCGTCATGCCGGCCGTCGCGATAGCCGTGGTTCCGGTCGCCGTGCGAGCCGTCGTGGCCCGAGCCGCGATCGCCGTGGTAGGCGCTCAGCGAGGCCGGCGCCGACGTGGGCGCCGCCGAGGCGGCTCCGGCCGTGCTTATGGCGGCGCCGCCGGCCAGCATCATGCTGGCTGCCGCCAGGACGGCGGCCCTTTTCGCCCTACGTGCGTGCATTGCGTACACCTCCTTCCGGATGTCCGGGGAAACCATGCCTGTCATTCGGAATCAGCGGTTCCGTGGTTTGCGCGCTCCGCCGGGTTTCTTCGCGAGGGCGTTCAGCTCCTCCCGGGGCGTTCGGCGGGTCCGGGACCAGCGCATCCGGGACCAGCGCATCCAGAACCGGCGCATCCAGGACCGGCACATCCAGAGCGCCTCCGGCGACGAATGACTCGGACAGTCAGTGAAGGTGTGCGTCATGAAGCGTGATCTATGCCGTCTTCGGTACGACTCGGCCGACCCCGCCGGCGAGGTGCGCGACGATCTTCGGGCCCGGCTGGCGCGGTGGCGGGCGGAGGACCTCACGGACGACGCCGCGGTGGTCGTCAGCGAGTTGCTGTCCAACGCCCTGCGTCACGGCCGGCCGCCGGTGCGCGTCGTGTGCGCGCTGCGGCGCCGGTCCGGCGACCGGGCCACCCTGCACGTCGAAGTCGCCGACGCGGGACACGGGTTCGACGCCGCGCGCATACGGGCCCGGTGGCGACGCCCCTCCTTCGCGCTCGGGGAGTCCGGCCGCGGTCTGTACCTCGTCGACGCCCTGGCCTGCCGCTGGGGAGACCGGCCGACCCGGACCGGACACGTCGTCTGGGCGGACCTGCGCGTCGACGGCGGCGAGGCGCCGTGGTCCGGCGGCCGTTGCGCTGTCCGGGCCGCCGTCCGGTCCGTCGTCAGATCCCGCGCCCGGTCCCGAGCCGAGTCCCCGACCAGGTCCCGAGTCCGCTCCCCGACCGAGTCCCGAGCCCGGTCCGCAGTTCGGTCTCACGCCCGGTCCGCTGCTCGATCCCACGCCGGGTCCGCAGCCCCGCCCCGAGCCGGGTCCGCAGCCCCGCCCCACGCCCGGTCCACGGCCCGGTCCGCCGTCCCCGCCCCCGACGCATGCGCCATTCGGGCGGGCGGCGGACCCGATCGGACCCACTTCACGGCCTGACGGCGTCCAGCGGGCGCGGGGACGAAGGGAGGCCATCAGGCTGGAAGCTCTGGAAGCTGAGGATCCGGCCGAAGACGAGACGAGAGGATCCGGCCGAGGACGGACGAGCGGAGGGTGGGGACGGATGCCCGGACACAGGTCCGCCGCCGACAAGGATCTCGACAGGTACCTGACGGAGACCGCTCAAGGCAGCGAGGAGGCGTTCGCCCTGCTCTACGACGGCTTGTCCGGCTCCGTGCGAGGACTGGTCCAGCGGGTGGTGCGGGACGCGGCCCAGGCCGAGGAGGTCGCCCAGGACGTCATGATCGAGATCTGGCGCACCGCGCCGCGCTTCCACCCCGAGCACGGGTCGGCGCGGGCCTGGGCGTTCGCCCTGGCGCACCACCGCGCGGTCGACCGGGTCCGCTCGACGCAGGCGGCGTCGGACCGGGACCGCAGGGCGGCCGCGTGCAACAGCGAGCGGCCCTTCGACCTGGTGGCCGAACTCGTGGAGGACCGGGACGAGCGGCGCAGGCTGTACCTCTGCCTGGAGTCGCTCAGCGAAAGCCAGCGGATCCCTCTGGTGCTGGCCTACTACGAAGGGCTGACGTACGAGGAAGTCGCTCGGGCGCTGGGCAAGCCGACCGGCACCGTGAAGACGCGGATGCGCACCGGTCTGCACCGCCTGCGCGCGTGCCTGGAGGCCGGCGAATGAACCGCGGACCCGATCCCCATGACGCGGTGGGCGCCTACGTCCTCAACGCCCTCCCCCCTGACGAGCGGGCGGCCTTCGAGAGCCACCTGTCCTCCTGCCCGGCCTGCCGGCAGGAAGCGTCGCAGCTCATGGACGCGGTCGTCGGACTCGCCGAAGCCGCCGCCGTGCCCCCCGACAGCGCGGTGCGCGCCCGCGTCCTGGACGGCGTCCGGCGCACCCCGCAGGAGGCGCCGCCTACGCCCCCGGAGGCGCCGCGCACGGCAGCCGCGGCGCCGTCCGGAGGCGTACGGCGCACGCAGCGGTGGGTCCCCTGGGCGCTGGCGGCCTGCCTCGCGGGGACGGCGGCCGGCGGGTCGCTCGCGTGGTGGCAGTACGAGCAGGCGCAGGACGCCCGCCGCCTGGCGTCCCGCGCGGAGTGGCACGGCGCCGAACTCGCCGAGGTGCTCACGGCCCGGGACGCCGTGCTGCGGACCGGTGACCTGAGCAAGGGCGGCTTGGCGTGCGTCGTCGCCTCGCGCCAGCAGCGGAAGGCCGTGTTCATCTCGTACGACCTGCCGACTCTCAGCCGTCAGCGGGTCTATCAGCTCTGGTACTCCGATCACGGCGCCTACCGGTCGGCCGGCCTGCTGGCCGGCGCGGGCGGACAGCAGGCCCGCGTCCTTCTGGGGACGCTCGACAGTGCGACGGCCATCGGGATCACGGTCGAACCCGCGAACGGCTCCCCCCAGCCGACGACTCCGCCCCTGGGCATGGTCCAGATCTGACGGGGTTCTGACGTGGTCCCAGAAGCGTGCTGCCGCGCTGGGGAAGGCGACCGGACTGGGAAGGCGACCGCGCTGGGACGTGCGGCCGCGCTCGGAGAGCGGACCCGTTAGCGCGATCGGGTGATCTCCGCGCCGATCAGCAGTCCGCGGGCGACGCCGGGCCGGATCACCCGTGTCCGCCGCAGGAGGCGACGGACCGGCGGTGCTCGCCGCCGTAGAGAGTGCAGAGGGTGAGGAAGGAAACGTGATGACGTACCTGGGTTCTCGTTCTGTGAGGGCTGCCGCTCTGGTGGCGGCCGCGGGCGCGGTTCTCCTCGGTGGGGCCGCGGCGGCGTCGGCGGACAGCGGCGCGCAGGGGGCGGCCGTCGGTTCGCCCGGAGTGCTGTCGGGCAACCTGATCCAGGTCCCCGTGCACATTCCGGTCAACGCCTGCGGCAACACCGTGAACGTCATCGGCGCCCTGAACCCGGCCTTCGGCAACGCCTGCGCCAACGGCTGACGTTCGGGACGTACGGGCGGCCTGCGCGCAGCAGCCGCTCAGCCCGGCGTCCGCGCTCCGCCACTCGGGGCGCGGACGCCGGGCGCCGCACACGGACGCCGGGCGCCGCGCGCCGCCGGGGCGAGCCGGTCGGGGACGGACGCCCGACCGCCGCTTGGCCTGCCGCCTCTCCATACGGCCGGCTACCGGCGCGGACACCGCGAAGAAAAGCGCGGGCGCGAGACGGCGGTGCGAGGGATCATCGGCGCGTCGGATACCGGCCGACCGCCGATTTCGCGTTGCACGACTTCTGCCGCACGGCGACGTGCCCCGCCGCAGGTCGGGCGTTGCGGGGGCGGTCGGTGGGGGACGTCAGGGCCGGGAGCCGGGGCTGTCGTCGTCGGCGGCGTCCGCGGTCTCCGGGAGGTCGTCGCGGTCGCCCTCCGCCTGGGAGGGCGTCGGGTACGGGGTGTCGGGACGGGTGGCGGCGCGGCTGGCCTCGGCGTCGTCTCGTTCGCCCTCGGCCTGGGACGGGGTGTGCTCTCGCATGGTCATGGCGGTGACTCCTGTGAGCGGATACGGTCGCTCGGCCGCCGGGTACCCCGTACGGGCTCGCCTCACCGCCGTTCTGCCGCCCCTCGCGCGGGGAGGGAAGAGCGGGCGCCGGGCGGAGCCGGTCTTCCCCCGGGGCGGGCCGGGGCGCGGGCGTCACGCGCCCAGCGGCTTCAGGACCAGCGGCTCGATGTTGCCCTCCAGCATCTCGCCCAGGCCGCGGACCGCGCACACGTCGGGACGCTCCGCGATGGAGACCGGCATGCCGGTGGCCTCGCGGACCATCTGGTCCAGGCCGGGGAGCAGCGCCGAGCCGCCGACCATCGTGATCCCGCGGTCGCCGAGGTCGGCCACCAGGTCGGGCGGGCACTCCCGCAGCACTCGGTAGATGCCGTCGAGGACGGCGGTCAGCGGGGTCTGGATCGCGTCGCGCACGGCGGCGGTGTCGATGACGACCGACCGGGCCAGGCCGGTGGCCACGTCGCGTCCGTGGATCTCGGTGGCCGAGGGTCCGGAGAGGTTCAGTCCGTTGCCGTGCAGGGCCAGGTGCAGGGGGCGTACCGACTGGCTGGGCAGCATCAGCGCGTGCTCCAGGCGCAGGTGCTGCACGATCGCGTGGTCGACCGCCTCGCCGCCGACGGGGACGCGTTCGGCGGCGACGATGGAGCCCAGGGAGAGGACGGCCACCTGGGTCGCCGCCGCCCCGCACACCATGATCATGGTGGCCTCGGCCCGTTCCACGGGCAGTCCGCAGCCGACGGCCGCGGCGATGAGGGTGTCGACGAGTTCCACGCGGCGGGCGCCGAGGCCCACCAGCGTCTCGACGGTGGCCCTCCGGGCGAGCGGATCGGCCTCGTGCGGGGTGCAGGCGGCGGCGCGCAGCCGGGGTTTGCGGCGCAGCGACCGGCGCATCCGGTCCCCGAGCAGGTGCCGCAGCATGCGCTGGGCCATCTCGATGTCGATGACCGTGCCGCCGGTGACCGGGCGGACCACGCGGATGTAGTCGGGAGTGCGTCCCGTCATCCGCTCCGCGAAGTCGCCGACCGCGATGAGCGCCCCGCTGCGGGTGTTCACGGCGGCCACCGAGGGCTGGTCGACCACGAGTCCGGCGCCCTTGACGTACACACGGGTCCGGGCCGCTCCCAGGTCGACGGCGAAGTGGCAGCGGCGCAACTGCTCCAGAGTGGCGGGCATGGCGGATCCTCCCGAGCACGGACCGAGGCGGCCGCCGGGCGCGGCCCCTCTGGCATCGTGCGCGGCACGGGACGGTGGACGCCTGTTCTGGGGGGCCGGGCGGGGCGCCGCTGGACGAGTGCTCTTCGCGCTCCCGCGCCGCGTCAGTGCTGGACGACCGCCGGATACGCGTAGGGTGGTCCGCCGCATCCGCCGCATCCGCCGCATCCGCCGCATCCGCCGCATCCGCCGCATCCGCCGCATCCGCCGCATCCGCCGCATCCGCCGGGGGGGAGCCTGCCACGGCGGCCGTCCGTCCGCCTCGCCGGTTCTCGTGCGCCGCAGTCCTCCTGGCGCTCCGCGCGCGGCGTCTCGGTGCGTGCGGGCGCGCGGCGCAGTCGCCTTGTGCGTACGGGGCCCGCGCCCGCTCAGCCCCGCGGCAGGGCCCGCTTCATGATCTTGCCCATGTCGTTGCGGGGCAGGGCGTCGAGGAGGCGGAGCGCGCGGGGACGTTTGTGCGGGGCGAGCCGGGCGGCCACGTGGGCGGCCAGTTCCTCCAGTCCCGGCGGGGAGTGGGGGTCCGCCGGGACGACCCAGGCGACGATCCGCTCCCCGAGGTCGCCGTCCGGCTCCCCGGTGACGGCGGCCTCCCGGACGGCCGTGTGCTCCAGCAGCGCGTTCTCGATCTCCCCGGCGCCGATCTTGTAGCCACCGCTCTTGATCAGGTCGGTGGCCTTGCGGCCGACGATGCGGACGTAGCCGTCCGGGTCGCGCACCGCCATGTCCCCGGTGCGGAAGAACCCGTCGGCGGTGAAGGCGGCGGCCGTCGCGTCAGGCCGGTTCAGGTACGCGGTGAACAGGTTCGGGCCGCGCACCTGGATCTCCCCGACCGTCTCGCCGTCGAACGCCGTGAGCGGCGTGCCGTCCTCCTCCGTCAGGCGCAGCTCCACGCCTGGCAGCGGCGTGCCGACCGTGCCCGCGCGCGCCTCGCCGTCGGCCCGGACGCTGGTGTTCATCAGCGTCTCCGTCATGCCGTACCGCTCGATCACCCGTCGCCCGGTGGCCGCCGCGATCCGCTCGTGGTCGTGCACCGGCAGCGCGGCCGATCCGGATACCAGCAGCCGGGCGCCCGACAGCGCCCTGGCCAGCCCGGGATCGCCGGGCAGCGCCTCCGCGATCCGGTGGTACATGGTGGGCACCCCGAAGAGCATGGTCGCCCCGCCGTCCAGCTCGCGCGCCACGCCCTCGGGAGTGAACCGCCCCAGGTGCCGTACGGAACCGCCGCGGCGCAGCGGTCCGAGGACGCCCAGCACCAGCCCGTGCACGTGGAACAGCGGCAGCCCGTGCACCAGCACGTCCTCGGCCGTCCACTGCCACGCGTCGGCGAGCGCGTCCAGGGTCGCGGCGACGGCCCGGCGCGGGAGGACGGCGCCCTTGGGCGGTCCGGTGGTGCCGGAGGTGTAGACGACGAGGGCGGGATCGCCGTCGCCCGCGTGCGCCTCGGGGGAGAGGGCGGGGGCGGGGGTCTCGGCGGGCGCGGCGTACGCGGCGCCAGTGTCGTGTACGTCGACGTCGGCCCGCTCCCGCTCCGCCAGCGCCTGCGGAAGCTCCTCGCCGGGTCCCGCCAGCACCAGCGACGGCGCGCTGTCGCCGAGGATGTGCTCCAGCTCCTTCGTGCCGGACCTCGGGTTGAGCGGCACCGCCGCGACCCCGGCGAGCAGCGCGCCCACCACCCCGACGGCCGTCTCCAGCGTCGGCGTCGCCCACACGGCGACCCGTTCCGCCCCGCGCACCCGCGCGGCGACGGCGCCGGCGGCCGCCGCGAGTCCCGCGTACGTCAGCGACCGGTCGCCGAAGCGCAGGGCGACACGCGCCCCCGGATCATCCGTGAGGGCCGGAAAGAGAGAGGACACGGGACGCACTCCTGATGACGGGAGGGACGGCTGGGAAACGCACCCCGTTCCTACCCCACCGGGTTCCGGACCGACCGCGTTCCGGTCCCACCGGGTTCCGCCCTCACCGGCTTCCGCCTGCGCCGCGCTCCGGCCTCCCCAGGTTTCGCCCTCACCACGTTCCGGCCTCACCACGTTCCGGCCTCACCATGTTCCGGCCCCACCACGCCCCGCCCTCACCGCGCTCCGGACCGACCGCGTTCCGGTCCCACCGGGTTCCGCCCTCACCACGCTTCGGTGCCACCACGCTCCGGCCTCACCACGCTCCGGCCTCACCGGGTTCCGCCCTCACCACGTTCGGGCCCCACCGCGTTCCCGCCTCACCGAGTTCAGACCCCGCCGAAGGCGACGGTGGTCGTCGCCGTTTCCGGCCTGGCTGTTAGCGTGCCAGGCGGGCCGCCCCGGACCGCGCGCCGCCGCGACCGCCGCCGCGCGGGTCGCGCCGGTCGCGCCCGCCCGCGCCGGTCCGCCGAGACCGTCCCGTCACGACCGCGCCACGCAGAGGGAGCCGCCGCCGTGCCCCGAGTCGCCATCGCCACCTACGACCCCGGCGCCGCGCCCAGCCACGACCGCGACCTGGACACCCTGGTACGGGCCCTGCGCGCCGCCGGGGCCGACGCGCAGGCCGTGTTCTGGGACGACGAACGCGTCGACTGGGCCGGGTTCGACCTCGTCCTCATACGGTCGACCTGGGACTACAGTTGGCGGGCTGCCGAGTTCACGGCCTGGGCCGAGCGGTGCGCGAAGGCGACCCGGATCGCCAACCCGGCGCCCGTCGTGCGCTGGAACGCCGACAAGCGCTACCTCGCCGACCTCGCCGCGGCCGGCGTCCCGGTCGTGCCGACCCGCTACCTCGCCCCGGGAGAGACCCCCGGCCCGCACGACCTGCCCGAGGACCACGACTTCGTCGTCAAGCCGACCTTCGGGGCCGGCGCCCGTTTCGCCGCCCGCTACACGCCCGCGGAGCGGGAGACGGCCGTCGCGCACGTGGCCCGGATGCACGCGGACGGGCTGACCGCGATGGTGCAGCCCTACCTCACCCGCATCGACGTCAGCGGCGAGCGGGCGCTCCAGTTCATCGGCGGCCGGCTGCTGCACGCCAGCCGCAAGCGCGCCGTACTGTCGCCCGGGACGGCCTACGACGCGGAGAAGACGCCCCACCCGAACTTGGAGCCCTGGTCCCCGACCCCGGAGGAACGGGCCGTGGCCGAGCGGGCGTTGGCGGCCGTCCCGGACGGCGGGGCCGCCGGGCTTCTGTACGCCAGGGTCGACCTGGCGGACGGCGCGGACGGCTCGCCCCAGGTGATGGAGCTGGAACTGGTCGAGCCGAACCTCTTCCTCTGGCTGCACCCGCGGTCGCTGCCCGAGGTCGTCGCCGCCGTCCTCCGAGCCGCCGCCGCGGCCTGACGGCCGGATCAAGCGTCGGCCGCGCGCGCCTCTGCCGGCGGTCCACCCGCCTCCGCTACGGCCCCTGCCCCGCCTCCGTCACACGCCCGCACGCGCCTCCGCCACGCGCCTGCCTCCGTCTCCGCCACGCGCTTACCGCCCCCGCCTCCGCTACGGGCTCTCCACCCGCATGCGCTGCAACAGGCCCCACGTGAACTCCGCGACCGCCTCGCGCGGCACGCCCCCGGCGTCGGGGGCGGTGAAGGCCAGGCCCCAGCGGGTGGGCGCCGTGCCCTCCAGCGGGCGGGCCGGGGGGAAGGCGCGGGCGGCCTCGTCGACCGTGCAGGACCAGGGGGTCAGATCGTCCACGGTGCGCAGGTCCGGCCCCTGGGCGCCCGGCGCACGGACCAGCCACGCGTTCCACACCCGGCCCTTGGGCGCGGCCAGCACCTCGAACCGCAGGGTCGGCCACAGCGGCAGCGGCCACCGCCACGCCTCGCAGTCCAGGTCGCCGACGCGGACGGCGGCGGTGGACTCGGGCGGCCCGAGGACGGAACGGTAACGGGACGCCTCGGCACGCGCCCGCGGCGACCGGACCATCGCCTGCCAACGCTTGTTGGCCTCCCGCATCCGCGCGAGCGGGACGCCGAGGGTGCGGCGTGCGTCCTCGACCAGGTCCGGATTGTGGTCCGCCATCCGACGCAGCAGCACGAGCTGGAAGTCGAGCGGCGTGAGCCCAGACGCCGAGGATGACGAGGACGGTGAGGACGACGAGGACGACGAAGAGGACGACGGGGGCGGCGGCGTAGGGGCGGGCATGCGCCCATCGTCCACCAACCCGCACAGGAACACGCCGTCCACGCCCGCCCCGGGGCGCGGGCCCGGGACCGTACGTCCGAACCCACCGTCCGCGCTCGGCCCGCGCCCCGCCCGCGCCCCGCTCGCACCCGGCCCGCGCCCGTTCCGGGCCGTACGCCGGGCCCCCGACCCCCGCCCCGGGACCCCGCCCCCGGGACCCCCGCTCCCCGGACCCCCCACCCCATTGCCCCCGCCCCACCCCCTGACTAGCCTGTGTTCGCTATGACGACCGCCTGTTGAGATTTCGAACACGCAGGCATGGACTCAAGGGAGGGGGCCGGCCGTGGGACGCCTCGTGCCCGCCGTGACCCGGGCTCTCGACATCCTGGAGCTGTTCCTCGACGGGGACGGGACGCTGTCCGCGCCCGACATCGTGCGCCGGCTGGGCCTGCCGCGGACCACCGTGCACGAGCTGGTCACCACGCTCGCCGCCCGCCGGTACATCGTCCCGGCCTCCGGCCAGCCCGGACGCTACCGGCTCGGCGTGCGCCCCTACCAGCTCGGCAGCCGCTACGCCGAGCAGCTCGACCTCGCCGCCGAGGGCGGGCAGGTCGCCCGGTCGGTCGCCGAGACCTGCGACGAGACCGTGCACGTGGCGATCCTGGAGGACGCCGACGTCATCTACATCGCGAAGGTCGACTCCACCCAGGCGGTGCGCATGGTCTCCGCGGCCGGACGCCGCCTGCCCGCGCACTGCACCTCGGTCGGCAAGATGCTGCTCGCCTCCCTCCCGGAGGAGGAACTCGCCGCCCGCGTCCCCGACGGCGCCGAACTGGCCGCGATGACCCCCGACAGCATCACCGACCCGGCCGCCCTGCGCGAGGCGCTGGCCGCGATCCGGCAGCGGGGCCTGGCGGTGGAGAACCGGGAGTCCAACCCGGACGTGAGCTGTGTGGCCGCGCCCGTGCGCGACCGCACCGGGCGGGTGGTCGCGGCGCTGTCCATCTCCGTGCCCATGATCCGCTGGAGCGAGGAGCGCCGCGCCGGACTGGAGCGGCTGGCCGCGCAGGGCGCCGCCGAGCTGTCGGAGCGCCTCGGCCACCGGAGCCCGCGATGACCGCGACCCGGCGGGTCCGCGAGGTCGCGGTGCACGCGCGGGCCGAACTGGGGGAGGGCCCCACCTGGGACGCGGCGGCCGGACGGCTGATCTGGGTGGACGTCCTCTCCGCCCGGGTGCACACCTACGACCCGGCCACCGGACGGCGCACGGTGCGCGCCGCCGGGCAGCACGTCGGCGCCGCCAAGCCGCGCGTCGGAGGCGGCCTGGTGCTGAACCTGCGCGACGGGGTGGGCCTCGTCGACGTCGACGGCGCCTTCCGCTGGCTGCACCGCGACCCGGCGCCCGGCCGCCGGGGCAACGACGCCGCCGTGGCGCCCGACGGCGCCCTCTGGGCCGGCACGATGCGCTACGACGAGGCCCGCGGCGGCGGCACGCTGACCCGGCTGGCCGGGGACGGCTCGGCGCGCACGGTGCTGAAGGACGTGACGGTGAGCAACGGGACGGGCTGGAGCCCCGACGGACGCCTCATGTACTACGTCGACAGTCCGACCCGCCGTATCGACGTGTTCGACGTGGACGGCGAACGCGTGGGCGACAGGCGGGAGTTCGCGCGGATCGAGGAGGGCGCGGGCTTTCCGGACGGGCTGGCCGTGGACGCCGCGGGCTGCGTGTGGGCGGCCCTGTGGGACGGCGGCGCGGTCCGCCGCTACACCCCGTCCGGCGAGCTGGACCAAGTGCTCCGCGTCCCCGTTCCCCGCCCCACCGCCTGCGCGTTCGGCGGCGCGGACCTGACCGACCTGTACATCACCACGGCCCGCGTCGGCCAGAGCGCCCCCCACCCCCTGGCGGGCTCGGTCCTGGTCGTCCCGTCGGCGGGCCAGGGGCTGCCCCAACCGCCCTTCCAGGGCTGACCGGAGACAGTCCCGCCGCCGTGGCCGGCGGACCGTTCCGGCCGCAGGGCTAGGCCGGATCCAGCTCCCCGAGGATCTTGGCCTCCGCCGGGGTCAGCGGGGGGCCGGAGAGCGGGGGCAGCAGCGGGCCGGCGGCCACGTCCAGGAGGGTGCGAGGGCGGAACAGGCGCTCCGGACCGGCCTGCACGCTGGTGACGTCCCACAGGGCGCTCGCCGCACGGTAGGAGCCGGTGGCGGCCCGGGTCAGGCGGCGGCTGTAGCGCGTGACCAGACGGTCCGTGAGACCGGGCCGGGCGCCCCGCGTGCCGGGGTACCAGACGTCCTGGCCGACCGCCGCCGCCCAGGCCGCGTCGACCGGCCGGGCCGCCCGGCGCTGCACCCGGCGGGCGAGGCCGGGCGCCGTGACGCCGCCCGCGCGCCGCACCTCCTCCGCCAGCGCCAGCGCGCCCAGCGCCGCCACCGACATGCCCTGCCCGTAGGCGGGATTGAAGGTCGCCACCGCGTCGCCCAGGGCGACGAAGCCCTCCGGCCAGCGCGCCGCCCGCTCCAGCCGGCGGCGGGTGTTGCTGGTGCTGCGGCTGACGTGCACGTCGGTGAGGGGTTCGGCGTGCCGCACGAGTCGGCCCACGATCGGGCTCGGCAGACCGAGCGCGTAGGCGAGGAAGCCCTCCGGGTCCGACGGAGGCTCCGCCCCCCGGGTGCCGGCCAGGCTGACCATCCAGCGGTCGCCCTCGATCGGCAGCACCATGCCGCTGCGGCCCGGCTTCCCGGCGTACGGGTCCGCCTGCACGAGGGTCAGCGGGAACTGCTCGGCGCCCGCCGGAATCCGGTAGACCCGGGTGGCGTTGGCCAGCCCGGGGTCGACGGTGCGCTCGCGCACCCCGGTGACGCCCAGCTCGCCCAGGCGGCCGACGACCCGCGAGCCGCGCCCCGCGGCGTCGACCACGAAGTCGGCGTCCAGCACCGTCTCCCGCCCGCCGGGCCCGGCGATCCGGACGCCCCGCGCCCGGCCCGCGTCGCCCGCGAGCCCCACCGCGTCGGCCTTGCGGATCTCCGCGCCGGTCGGTGCGAGCACGGCCTCCCGCACCGTCCAGTCCAGCAGCGCCCGGGTGCAGGTGAGCATGCGCGGCCCGTCGTGCCGCCAGCGCCGCAACCAGCCCTCGGACGTGTGCGCCAGCATGCCCCAGCCGAGGGCTATCTCCTGGGCGCCCGCCGCCAGCAGCCGCCCGCGCACGTCCGCGTCCGGCGCCAGCTCCTCCAGCGCGGCCAGGCCGCCGGCCATCAGCAGGTGGGCGTGGCGCCCCTGCGGCAGCCCCTTGCGGTGCTCAGGACCGCCGGGCAGGTCGTCGCGCTCCAGTACGACCACCTCGTCCACGGCGGGACGCAGCGCCGCCGCGGCCAGGGCGCCGGCCAGGCCCGCGCCGATCACGACGGCCCGGCGATGAGTGGGGGACATGCGGCTCCTCGGAGTAGACCACGGGCTCAGCTCCTCGGAGTAGACCATGGGATCAGCCATGGGAGGTGCTCACCGTCCCCTCCTCTCTGCCCTCCCGGTCTTCCGGGCCTTCCCGGCCTTCCCGGCCTTCGCGAACGGCGGGTTCGGCGGGTTCGGCGGGCGAGCGGAGCACGGCCTGCGCCAGTTCCACCAGCCCGCCCGTGCCGGACACCTCCGTGGCGTGGAGGCGGTACCCGCTCGGCGCCTCCAGCGGCTCCTCGCGTGCGGCGGCCCGGCGGGCGGCGTCGGCGACCATCGCCGCCTCCGCCGCGATCCGCGCCTCGTGCCCGCCGCGGCCCGCGTGCCGGGCGGCGCTCAGGGCGCGCTCGCGGACCCGGTCGTCGAAGTACGGCGCGAGCCCGAGCAGGGCGTCGTGGATGGACATCTCCCGCCAGTGCAGCCGCGCCCGGGGCAACTGCCACAGGGAGCTGGGCGGCTTGGGCGCGGTCGACACGAACCGCACCCGCGACCACAGCGGGCCCAGCCGCCGGTAGTCGCGCAGCACGCCCAGACGCGCGGCGGCCGCCGGCTGAAGCCGGGGCAGCGCATACCCTGCCGAGCACAGCAGGGCGCCGAGCGAGGCCAGCGGCGGCGCCACCTGCGTGGACAGCACGTCCAGGTCGTGGCCCGCCCACCGGGCGGCCACCGCCGTGTACTTGCAGAGCTGGAAGCCGACCACGTCCAGCAGCGACCCGGCCAGGATCAGCCGGATCCCGGCCCGCAGCAGCCCGGTGACCTCCCGGCTCCACTTGACGCACAGCACGCACATGGTCAGCGTGGCCGCGCTGTGCCCGATCAGGTAGAGCAGGATCATCTCGCGCAGATACGGGGTGTTGGCGTAGTAGGTGTCGAGGTCGTTGAGGCGTTCGGAGCGGGCGTCGCCCAGCGCGAACAGCACGACGATCGCGACGATCAGCGCCGCGTACGCGGCGACGCTGCGCAGCACCATCCGCCGCACCCGCTCGCGCGGCCCGCCCCGCCAGTGGATCAGCAGGATCACCAGCGAGCAGCTATACGCGCTGAGCATCCCGTACGTCACCGGGGCGCCGAAGTTGGGGACGCCGGTGAGGCTGTTGACCGCGGCCAGGGTCAGCGGCGCCGAGCACACGAAGACCAGCGAGCCGAGCACGATCGCCGCGCAGGTGGACAGGGTCAGCGGATCCCGCAGCGCCATGCCGGGCCGCAGCAGCAGCACCACGGCGGACAGCCCGAACAGCCCGGCGGCCAGGTACACGATCAGACTCACGCCGCCCACCCCCGCCTCGCGGCGCGCGCAGGCCGCGCGGACGCCGCCCGCGCCGTCCCGCTCACAGCGCTCCCGACGGCGTCGTCCCGCCGCGTACGCCCCCGGCGGCCACGCCCTCGGGGGGCGGCGGCCCGGCCGTGCTCAGCGCCTCGGCGATCCGCACGAGCGCCGCGGGTCCGGGGACCCGCTCGCCGGGCCGCCCCCGCGACGCGGCGTACCCGGCTTCCTCCAGCCGGTCCAGACGGTCCAGGCGGTCTGATCGGTTCAGCGGGTCCGGCCGGTCTGATCGGCCCAGCGGATCCAGCCGGTTCAGCCGGTCGGCGGCCTCGGGGAAGACCGGCGTGTCCGGGTCCGCCGGGGTGCGACGCTCGCGGACCGCCGCCGTGATGACCGCGGCCCAGGCGACGGCCTCGGCGAACTCCTGGTCGCCGGTGGTCTCCAGGGCCCTCGCCCGGGTGCACTCGAACAGGGAGCGGTCCAGGGAGGCGTCCAGATAGCCGAGCGCGTTGTGGATGCTGGTCTGGCGCCACATCAGCCGGGTGGTGGGGGAGGACCAGCGCGGGCGGGGCAGCCGCAGCGCCCGCCGGGTGAGCAGGTCGTCGAGTTCGCGCTCCAGCGGCGCCAGCCGGGCGTACGTGCGCCAGGACCGCCGCCACTCCGTCAGCCGGGGACCGCCCAGCGGCACCAGGATCCCCACCGAGGTGAGCACGGCGCCGAGCCCGGCCGCGGCGGGCGAGACGTTCGTGCCGAGCGCCGCCCAGTCCCGCCCGCACCAGCGCGCGACCACGGCGACCAGCTTGGACACGCTGTACCCGGCGTTGCACAGCGACCCCAGGCCCAGGACCACCAGCCCCGCGCGCAGCCAGCCGCCGACCTCGCGGGCCCAGCGCAGCGACGAGACCGTGGTGACGCTCGCGGCGGTGAGGTGCCCGAGCAGGTACAGCACGATCATCTCGGCGATGAACGGCGTCGTCGCGTAGTAGGTGTCCAGGTCGGTCCGGCGCTCCACCGGCGCCGTGCCGAGGGCGAAGGCGACGGCGATGCCGACGAGCACCAGCGCGTAGGCCACCACCCAGCGGCGGGCCACCCGGTGCACCCGCTCGCCGCCCCGCCAGTACACGATGAGCACCTGGGAGGCGGCGCAGTAGGCGGTGATGGACGCGTAGGTCAGCGGCGCGGCGAGGTTGGGCACGCCGCTGAGGCGGTTGACCGCGCCGACCGTGGGCGCGGCCCCGAGCAGGAAGCAGGCCCCGGCCAGCCCCAGCACCACGCAGATGGCGCGCAGATAGGGGTCGCGCCGGTTGCGGACCAGGTCGGGGGTCTTCACCGCGAGGCCCAGCCACAGCGCGCCGCAGCTCCCGTAGTTGATCAGACTCGTCATCTTCGCTGTGTTCCACGGTAGTTGAGCGCGGCGCCGATCCGTCCCGCGAGGTCGCCCTCGGCGGCCGGATCCGCCGCGGGCACGGAGTCCGCCTGGCCCTCCTCCAGCCAGGCGCGCAGCCGGCCGCCCATGAGCATGCCGAACTGGTCGGCCTCCTGCTCGTCGGCCAGGCTGAAGTCGGTGCGCGCGGCGACGGGCCGGGGCGCGCCCGTGACCGGCGCCGAACCGCGGTCCTGCGCGCGGCGGTTCATGTGCCACACCTCGTGGCAGAAGATCACGATCTGGTGCCATACGGCGGCCCGCCGGTCCACGACCACCACGTCCTGCGCCTCGCCCTCCAGCCACAGGCCGCTCGCGGTGTGCGGCGGGAACACCTCCCGGCGGACCACGACCGGCCGGCCGCGCCAGGCGCCGACGGACTCGACGAGCGCGGCGAACAGCGTCTCGGGATCGGCCGGGGCCGGCACCGAGACGCGGTCGACGAGAGCGTCGGCGAGACGCCGCATCTCCCTTTTCCTTCGCACCTTTTCCCCTCGACCCCCGCCTGACGTGTCGTCCGCCGCGTTCCGCGGCGCTCTCCGCGCCCCTTCCGGATCCTTCGCGCCGTGCCTGCCCTTCAGCCTCCCTGTCCGCCCCTGCGCGCCCTTCCCATCATCCCCGTGCCGCGGACGGCGCGGGGCGATTCTCCTGCGGCTTCACGGCATCCCCTCATGGAGGGGATGCCCCCGGGCCGACGACGACTCGCACGCGGACGCAAGTCTCCTCGCCCCGCGGCGCGAGGGCCGTGGTTCGACCGCAGCCGAACCGAGAACGGCCGGAAAACGACCGCGGTCCCGCCCTCCGGCCACGGCATTCCTCCGGGTGACGGCTCCCGGCAACTGTCCCTCCGGGGCGACGGTTCGCCCTCGCGGCGGTCCGGCTCGGCGTGGTCCGGCGCCCCGACGCGTCCGGCCGCGTGAGGGCGCCGCGCTCCGCGACGGTCCGTTCTGGCGACGCGTCCGGTTCCGGGGCGGTCCGGCGCCACGGCGGTCAGCGTCCCGTGACGGATCAGCGTCCCGGCGCGGCGACCGGCGTCACCGGTACGCCGCCCGCCGCGCGGCCCAGCAGCGTCAGCCGTACCTGTCCCGGGCCCGACAGCGTGGTCAGCTCCGACAGGACGGCCAAGGCGAGGGTGTTGGCGCCCCGGGTGCGCAGGATGCCGTTCGGCAGCACGAACGTGTGCTGCGGCCCCACGTCGTTGACGTACTGGCCCAGGTTCCAGCCGTTGAGGAAGATCTGCGCGCGGTAGGCGCGGGACGGGTCGTCGTCCAGGGTCAGCCCGATCGAGGCGTCCACGCCGTCCGGCACGGCCAGCCGGAACTCCGTCCGGTACCAGGTCACCCCCTGCCGCCGCACGGAGCGCGGGAAGGCGACGGGCCGCCAGTCGCGGTCTGGGAAGCCGGGCAGGTGCCAGCCCTCCCGCTCCCCGTGCAGGCCGCCGTTGTTCAGCGGTCCGCGCACCGGGTCCGGCGCCGCCTCGCCCTGCACGCGCCAGCGCACTGTCGGCGTGCTCCCGCCGAAGGCGACGGAGGTCAGCCCGCGCGCCGCCTTGTGGGTGTCGGCGCCCCCGCCGTCCTGGTCGTGCGCCATCCGCCGGACCAGGACCGACAGCACATGGGGACCGTCCGTGCGCAGCCGCTCGCGCACCGGGAGGACCGCGTCGGCGGTCCACGTGCCCCGGCGCGGGGCGGCCCGGTCCGGCACGGGCATCCGGTGCACGCCCAGCGGCTCCCCGTCCAGCCACGCCATCAACAGCCCCTGCGTGCCGGTGCTGTAGCCGAGGGAGACGGACTCGACGCCGGCCGCGCCGGTGAAGGCGCCCCGGTACCAGACGTCGCCGTAGTGGAAGCCGTAGTCGTCGGCGAACAGCACCGGCTGCCCCTTGGGCACCGCGGTGGTGCTGTGCGAGGCGGCGCGGTCGGCGGTCCGCCACCCGGAGTCGTCGAAGCCGGGGTCGGCCTCCGGGTTCCCGGAGCGCGCCCGCCAGCCGCCGAGCACCGGCAGCTCCACCGCCGGCGCCCCGGGCAGCGGCGCCGTGGCGCGCAGACTGCCCGAGCCGGTCGCGACGACGGGCGCCGCCCGGCCGTTCCACGTCACGGCGCCGATCCCGCGCGGCGCCCACACCTCCAGTCCGGCCGGATCCACGGTGTCCCCGGTCAGATGGACGGCGCCGCCGCGCACGTCGGCGGAGCGCAGCAACCGGGGGCCGTGCACCAGCACCGGGCCCGAGGGCGTCTCGCGCGGCCACAGGCGCAGCGAGGTCGCCTCGTCGGCGAACAGCAGCAGCAGCGGCCGGTCGGCGCCGCCGCCCTCGACCCGGACCCCGATCAGCCCGCCCGCGCCCAGCGGCACGGTCACCCGCAGCAGCCCCTGGTCCCAGACGTAGGCGGCCTGCCGGCTCAGCCGGGTCACCTGCGGCTCCACGGCGCACTCCAGGACCACCCGGGCCTGCTCGCCCAGCCGCCCGCAGAACACGGCGACGTCCTGGCGCCCGCCGCTCTGGAACAGCATCGGCTGGGCGGTGGCGGAGCGCAGCGTGCGCGGTCCGAGCGCCAGGCGGGAGACCAGCAGCCGGGCGTCCCGCGCGGGCACGGTCACCGGCAGGTCCTCTCCGCCGGCGCGCAGCGTGGACGACACCTCCCGGTCGCCGTCGTTGCGCAGGACGTAGACGTGCGCGCCGGTGTCCGGGTTGGCCAGGCTGTAGGCGGTCAGTCCGGGCGCCGTCACGTCCGCGCCCCGGTCCAGCTTGGCGAAGTCCGGGAAGCTCTGGAGCATGTGGCCCGTCTGGTGCATGGGCGCCAGCTTGCCGGTGGCCTGGCGCGCCTCGTCGAAGGCGGCTCCGTAGTCGTAGGAGGTGTAGACGGCAGGGGCGGGCAGCCAGCCCCAGGAGGTGCCGCCGAAGGTCATGTAGACGTTGTGCAGGGTGATGCCGTCGGCGAGGTTGGTCAGGTGGAACCGCCGCTCGTAGGCCGCGTCCCGGGTGCGCCGCACCTCGGCGTACCCCTCGCCGCCCCACGGGTCGTACCAGCCGCCGCCGAACTCCGGCAGGAAACCGGGCGTGCGCGGGCTCGCCGTGGCCCCTCCGGTCTTCCCGCCGGGGCCGAACCGCCCCCAGTCGGGCGGGGTCCGCGCCGGGGACGGGTAGCCGTCGAAGCCGTACAGCCAACGCCCCCGCTCGCCGCCGGTGTCGAAGGTCCCCGGCGCCCAGTGGCCGTGGCGGCCCTTGTCGTTGTGGAAGAGGGGGACGTCGATGCCGTCGGCGCGCGCCTTGCGGTACAGATGGCTCATGTAGGCGCGGCCGGTGGGCTCGTCGACGTGGGCGTCGTACTCGTTCTCGATCTGGTAGAGCAGCACCGTGCCGCCGCCCCGGGTGAACTGGCGGCGCGAGACGACGGCGTCCACGCGGGTCAGCCACGCGTCGACGTGCTTCAGGTACGCCGGGTCGGCGGTGCGGGCGCGGCCCTCCGCGGCGGTCAGCCAGCCGGGGAAACCGCCGCCGTCCACCTCGGCGTTGATGTACGGGCCGGGCCGCACGATGACGTACAGCCCGGTCTCGGCGGCCGTGCGCAGGAACAGGTCCAGGTCGCGCACGCCGGTGAAGTCGTACTGTCCGGGGGCGGGGGAGTGGTAGTTCCAGGCCACGTAGAGGCTCACCGCGTTGTAGCCGTGCGCGCGCATCTTCTCCAGCACGTCCCGCCACAGCGACGGGCTGGGCAGCCGGAACGGGTGCAGCTCGCCGGACCACAGCACCAGCCGCCTGCCGTCGACGAGCAGCGAGTAGCGGTCGAACCCGACGGTGTGCCGCCGCCCGTCGGCGCGCGGCGGAGGCGGCGGCGGGCCCGTGGGCGCCTCGCGTGCGGCATAGGCCGACGGCGCCCCCGGTCCGTTGCTGCCGCCCAGGGCCAGGCCGAGGGCGGCGGTGCCGGCGAGGGCCCCGAGTGAACGTCTGCTGAGCGCCAAAACGTGCCTCCCGGGCGGATCTTACGGGGCGCGGGCCCCGCCATTGTCCATGGCTCGGGCGCCCCTGCCGGACCCGAGGGACCTGGGGGCAGACGCCCCGACGACAGGTCCGAGGGGGCGTAGGGCGTGGTACGGGCGGTTGTGGGGCCGCTCGTCCGGCGGAGGCGGGGTGAAGGGGAGGCGGAGGCGGTCGTCGCGGACGGGCCGCGCGCGCTCAGCCCATGCCCGCCGCGCTCGGCCAGCTCTGCGGGCTGGGCCAGCCCGTCGCCGGCGCCAGGCCCGGCGCCGGGGCGGTCATGCCGCGCACCTGTGCGGCGGTCAGACCGCCGCGGGCCGGAACGCCCGGCGGCGTCGGCACGGGGGACGGCGGCGGCCCGGGAACGGGCGTGGGGAAGGGGACGGGCGCCGGGACGGGGAACGGGGTGGGCGAGGGCATGGGTGCGGGGAACGGCGTCTGCGGGGTCGGCGAGGGCACGGGTGTGTGGAACGGCGTCTGAGCGGGCAGCGCGACCCCGGGTGCGGGGAACGGCGTCTGCGCGGGCAGCGCGGGCTCGGGCGTGAGGAACGGCGTCTGTACGGACGCCGCGGGCATCGCGGGCTCGGGCATGGGGAACGGTGTCTGGGCGGGCATGCCGAACGGTGCGGGCTCGGGTCTGGGGAACGGTGTCTGCGCGGGCATGGGGAACGGCGCGGGCTCGGGTCTGGGGAACGGTGTCTGCGCGGGCATGCCGAACGGTGCGGGCATCGGGGGTCCGGGGGACGGAAGCGGTGCGGGCGCTGGGGCGGGGGCCGGTGTCGGCAGGGCGGTCGCCGGTACGGGGACGGGCGCCGGCGCCGGTGTCAGGGGGGCCGGAAGCGGCGCCGCCGCGGCGGCCGCCGGAGGCTGGACCGCCGTCATGGGCATCGGCGCCGCCGCCGGTGCGGGGACCGCCGCCGCGGGCGCCGTCGCCGTCAGCGGCTGCTGGAACGGGATCGCCGCCGCAGGCGTCGCGGCGCCCGCTCGTGCCGCGGGCGCGACGGAGGCGGCGGCGGGAAGCGGCATTCCAGCACCTCCCGCACCTCCCGCGGCCACGGGACCTCTCGCGCCTCTCGCGGCCACAGCGCCTCCCGCCGCCCCGGCGACCGCCGCGACCGCCGCGCCACCGGCGGCGTGGGCGGCGAACCGCGCGCCGGCCCCGTTCGTCTCGCTGACCAGCCGGTCGACCGCCGCCGTGCCCGAGCTGTAGCCGGTCCCGGCGGCCCGCGAGGGGGCGTCGGCGCCCCCGTCGGCGCCGTAGAGCACCTGTTCCAGCGCGGACACCAGGCGGCGCACGTCGGCCTCGGGACGCACCACGAGGCGCAGGAAGCGGCTGGAGGCGCCGATCGTGTCGCCGCACTGGCGCACCCGGATCCGGTGCTCGGCGAGCAGCCGGTCGCGGACCACGGGCCCCGTCGCGCCCACGGGCAGCCGGACGAAGAGGAAGTTGCCCTGGGACGGGTAGACCGTCAGGCCGGGCAGCGCGGAGAGCCGGCCGGCCATCTCCGCGCGGTCGCGGCGCACGCGGACGAGGCTCTGCGCGTAGTGCTCGCCGTGCTCCCTGAGCAGGAACACCATGTGCTCGGCGAGGGCGCCGAGGTTCCACTTGGGGAGCATGGAGCGGACGCGGCCCGCGAGCGCGGGGTTGGCCACCAGGTAGCCGAAGCGGACGCCGTGCAGCCCGAAGTTGTCGCCGAGGCCGCGCAGGACGACCACGTTGGGGCGCAGCACGGCCTCCTCGGCCACGCTCGCCTCGGCCCCGGCGTCGGCGAACTCCAGGAACGACTCGTCCACCACCACCAGGTCCAGGTCGGCCATGGCGTCCAGGAACCCGGCCAGCGCCTGCCGGGTCAGGAAGCCGCCGTCGGGGTCGCTGGGGTTGCAGACGACCGCGGCCCTGGTGCCGCGTCTGCGGATGAACTCGGCGTACCCGGCCAGGTCCAGGGCGAAGTCCCCGGCCTCCTGGAGCGGGAACATGTCGACGCGCTTGCCGGTCCGGGCGGGCTGCTCGGTCCAGCGCCCGAACGCGGGCACCGGCACGGCCAGCGAGTCGCGGACCAGGAGGTGGTCGATCCAGGTGACGAGTTCGCCGGCGCCGTTGCCCAGGGCCACGCACTGCGGCGGCAGCCCCAGCAGCTCGCACAGCTCCGAGGCGACCGTCTCGGCGCCGCTCGGGCAGGACGTGACGATCTCGCGCAGCCGGCCCGCCATCTCCTGGAACATCGCCGGAGTGGGGAAGTACGGGTTGCACGACACGCTGAAGTCGCCGCCGTCGGCGCCCTCGACCGGGGCGACCTCCCCGTGGCCGCCCTCCGGCCCCTCCGGGGAGGCGCCGTGCGCGGAGGCGCCCCGGAAGAGCGAGGTCACGTTGCCGGCCAAGGGAACCTCCGTAGCTGAGCGGCCCGCGCGGGGGGAGCGCGGGCCGTCTCTCCATACGGACGTGTGCGGGGCGGCGTTCAACCGCGCCGGTTCAGGAACCGGAGCGGCGCTTGTTCCACACGTCGAAGCCGACCGCCGCCAGCAGGGCCAGTCCCTTGATGACCTGCTGCCAGTCGGTGCCGACGCTGAGCAGGTTCATGCCGTTGTTGAGCACGCCGAGGACCAGGCCGCCGATGATCGCGCCGAGCACGGTGCCGACGCCGCCGCTCATGGACGCGCCGCCGATGAACGACGAGGCGATGGCCTCCAGTTCGTAGTTGACGCCCGCCTTCGGCGAGGCCGCGTTGAGCCGGGCGGCGACCACCAGACCGGCCAGGGCGGCGAGCACGCCCATGTTCAGGAACACCTGGAAGGTGACCCGCTTGTCCTTGACGCCGGACAGCTTCGCGGCCGGGAGGTTGCCGCCGATCGCGTAGATGTGGCGGCCGAAGACGGCGTTGCGCATCACGTAGCCGTAGCCGGCGACCAGCGCGCCGAGCAGGATCAGCACGATCGGCGCGCCCTTGTAGGACGCCAGCAGCAGGGTGACGACGAGGACCGCGGCGATGAGCGCCACGAGCTTCAGCGCGAACAGCCGCGCGGGCAGCACCTCCAGGGCGAACTCCTGCTGGCGGCGCCGGTCGCGCATCTCCTGCCACACCACCGACGCGATCAGCACCAGGCCGAGCAGCAGGGTGAGGTTGTGGTAGTTCGTGGAGGGGCCGACCTCGGGCAGGAAGCCGTTGCCCGCCTTTTGCAGGCCGTCCGGGAAGGGGCCCAGGGTCTGGCCCTTGAGCAGGATCTCGGTCAGCCCGCGGAACAGCAGCATCCCGGCCAGGGTGACGATGAACGACGGTATCCCGAGATAGGCGATCATGAACCCCTGCACGGAGCCCGCCACGGCGCCGACCAGCAGGCACAGCAGCACCGCGAGCGGCCACGCCACGCGGTGGTCGACCGTGAGGACGGCCGCGGTCGCGCCGACGAACGCGGTCAGCGAGCCCACCGACAGGTCGATGTGGCCCGCGATGATCACCAGCATCATGCCGATCGCGAGGATCAGGATGTAGCTGTTCTGGAGCACCAGGTTCGAGACGTTGCGGGGCAGCAGCAGGTCGCCGCCGGTCCAGATCTCGAACAGCACGACGATCAGGCCGAGCGCGATCAGCATGCCGTACTGGCGCATGTTGCGGCGCAGCCCGTCCAGCATCAGGCGCAGCAGCCCGTCCCCGCCGGCGCCGTCACCGCCCGCCGGCGCCGGGGCCGGGGTCCTGGCGGTCACATCCGTGCTCATCGCGTTACCTCTTTGTCCTTGGTCATATGACGCATCAGCACTTCCTGGGTGGCCTCGGCGCGCGCCACCTCACCGGTGAGCCGCCCGGCGGCCATCGTGTAGATGCGGTCGCACATGCCGAGCAGCTCCGGCAGCTCGGAGGAGATGAAGACGACCGCCTTGCCCTGCGCGGCCAGCCGGTCGATGACCGTGTAGATCTCGTACTTGGCGCCCACGTCGATGCCGCGGGTGGGCTCGTCCAGGATCAGCACGTCCGGCTCGGCGAAGATCCACTTGCTGAGCACGACCTTCTGCTGGTTGCCGCCCGACAGCTTGCCCACCGGCTCGAACACGGTCGGCGCCTTGATGTTCATGGACTTCCGGAAGCCCTCGGCGACCTGCCGCTCCTCGTGCTCGTCGACCAAGCCCCGCCGGGCGACCCGGCCCAGCGCGGTCAGCGAGATGTTGCGGTGGATCGTGTCCATCAGGTTCAGGCCGTAGTGCTTGCGGTCCTCGGTGACGTAGGCGATGCCGTGCCCGACCGCCTCCGCGACGGTCTTGGTGCGGATCTCGGCGCCGTCCTTGAGGACCGTGCCCGACGCGTACCGGCCGTAGCTGCGGCCGAAGACGCTCATGGCGAGTTCGGTGCGGCCCGCGCCCATCAGGCCCGCGATGCCGACGATCTCCCCGCGCCGCACCTGGACCGAGACGTCGTCGACCACCTTGCGCTGCTGGTCGATGGGGTGGAACACGGTCCAGTCGCGGATCTCCAGCGCCGGGGCCGCGCCCTCCTCGGCCTGGTGCGGGGTGCGCTCGGGGAAGCGGTGGTCGAGGTCCCGGCCCACCATCCCGGAGATGATCCGCTCCTCGGTGGTCTCGGCCGCCTTCACGTCGAGCGTCTCGATGGTGCGGCCGTCGCGCAGGATGGTCACCGAGTCGGCGACCCTGCGGATCTCGTTCAGCTTGTGCGAGATGACGATCGAGGTGATGCCCTGCTTCTTCAACTCCAGGATGAGATCGAGGAGTTTGCCGCTGTCCTCGTCGTTGAGCGCGGCCGTCGGCTCGTCCAGGATGAGCAGCTTCACCGACTTCGACAGCGCCTTGGCGATCTCCACGAGCTGCTGCTTGCCGACGCCGATGTCGGACACCCGGGTCTCCGGATGCTCGTTCAGCCCCACCCGGCGCAGCAGTTCGGAGGCGTGCCGGAGGGTGTCCCTCCAGTCGATGAACCCGCGCTTGGCGTGCTCGTTGCCGAGGAAGATGTTCTCCGCCAGCGACAGGAACGGCACCAGGGCCAGCTCCTGGTGGATGATGACGATGCCGCGCTGCTCGCTGGCCCGGATGTCCCGGAAGCCGCAGACCTCTCCCTCGAAGAGGATCTCGCCTTCGTAACTGCCGTGCGGATGGACGCCGGAGAGCACCTTCATCAGGGTGGACTTGCCGGCGCCGTTCTCCCCGCAGATGGCGTGGACCTCGCCCTGGCGGACGGTCAGGGTGACGTCCGACAGCGCTTTGACACCGGGAAAGGTCTTGACGATCGAGCGCATTTCCAGGACGGGTCCCGCCATGGTCGTGCCTTCCAGTCGGTGGGTTCGGTGGGCGCCGCGTTACTTCTTCAGCTCGGCGTCGGTGTAGTAGCCGCCCTTGACCAGGACGTCCTCGTAGTTCGACTTGTCGACGCTGACCGGCTGGAGCAGGAAGGCGGGCACGACCTTGGTCCCGTTGTCGTAGGTCTTGGTGTCGTTGACCTGCGGCTTCTTGCCCTTGAGGGCGTCGTCCACCATGGTCGAGGCGACGTCGGCGAGCTTGCGGGTGTCCTTGTAGACGGTCTGCGTCTGCTCGCCCGCGATGATCGACTTCACCGAGGCCAGCTCGGCGTCCTGTCCGGTGACGACCGGCAGCGGCTGGCTCTTGGACCCGTAGCCGTCCGACTTCAGCGCCGACAGGATGCCGATGGAGATGCCGTCGTAGGGGGAGAGGACCGCGTCGACCCGGCCGGACTTGTAGGACGAGGTGAGGATGTCGTCCATGCGCCGCTGCGCGGTGGCGCCGTCCCAGCGCAGGGTGGTGACCTGGTTGAGCTGGGTCTGGCCGGACTTGACCACGAGCTTCTTGCTGTCGATGTACGGCTTGAGCACGTTCATCGCGCCGTTGAAGAAGTACTTGGTGTTGTTGTCGTCGTTGGAGCCCGCGAACAGCTCGATGTTGAAGGGGCCCTTGCCGTTCTTCAGGCCCAGCTTGTCGGCCATGTAACCGGCTTGCAGCTCGCCGACCTTGGTGTTGTCGAAGGAGGCGTAGTAGTCGACGTTCTTGGTCCCGAGGATCAGCCGGTCGTAGGCGATGACCGGGATGTTCGCGTCCTTGGCCTCCTGGAGCACGTTGTTGAGGGACTTGTTGTCGATGGCCGCGATGATCAGGCCCTTGACGCCCTGCGTGATCAGGTTCTCGATCTGGGAGACCTGGGTGTCCGGGTCGTCCTCGCCGTAGACCAGCTTGGTCTTGTAGCCCTTGGCGGTGAGGTTCTTCACCACGTTGTTGCCGTCGGCGATCCAGCGCTCGGAGGACTTGGTCGGCATGGCGATGCCGATGGTGGCGCCCTTGACGTCGCCCGACTTCGCCTTGCCGCCGCCGTCGCTGTTCTGGCCGCAGGCGGAGAGGGCGAGGGCGAGCGAGGCGGCGGTGGCCGCCGCGGCGAGTGCGGCTCTGCGGTTGCGCATGGTCATCATCCTTGAGGTGTGTGCGAGGTGCGGGAGTCACGGGACGTGCGGGGGTGCGGCGCCGGGCGAGCGGTGCGGTGGTGCGGACGTGCGCCGTACGGGAGGTGCGGTGTGCGCGGTGCGGACGTGCGGTCGTGCGCGGTGCCGTGGTGGTGCGCGGTGCAGGACGTGCGGTCGTGCGGTGGTGCGCGGTGCGGGCGGAGGCGCTTGGTGCGTGCGCGGCACGGATATGTGGGATTGTGCGCGACTGTGTCGTCTTCTGTGAAGCCGGATTTCCGGAACGTTATGACGGTGTGTCAAAGCGAGTGAGGACGCCCGGCGTCCGGGAGCCCAGCGGGGCCATGTCGCCGCCCGCGCCGTGCCGGTCGAGCAGGTCCAGGACGAGGCGGCCCCGGCGCACCCGTTCCCGGGCGGTGGACAGGGCCGCCTCGCGCAGATGGCGCCCGTACGGGTAGATCCCGGGGGCCTTGGAGAGCCCGAACTTCAGGTACAGCGGGGCGCCGCGCCGGATCAACTCGGCCGCCTCGTACATCCGGACGCACCCGCCGAGGTCGTCCGGCGCCTCGATGTACAGGTCCATGGGCGCCGCCGAAACCCGCCGTATCTCGGTGAGATGGTCCAGCGTCAGGTCGCTGGGCACGTTGACGGAGTCGGCGCCCAGGCGCTCGTAGACGGCGTAGGAGGCCGGGTTCACCGGGCCGATCAGGGCCGACACCTTCAGGGTGGTGTCGGCGGGCAGCAGGCCGGCCGCGCGCGCCCGGTGCAGCGTCCACAGCACGCCCTCGTCGGCCACCAGCAGGCACTGCACCCCCGACTCGGTAGCGCGCACGGCGTCTTCGACGCATCCGGCGACGGCGTCGTGGCCGCGGGCGCGCAGTCCGGCGCCCCCGGAGTCGGAGCGCACCGAGCCGCCGGTGTCCCAGGTGCCGCGCGGCCCCGTGAACAGGCACAGCTCGACGTCCCGTTCGCGGGTCGCCGCGACCATCTCGGCGATCTCGGCGTCGGTGAGCATCCACACGCCGCTGCCCTGGCTGATCCGGTGCACCGGGACGTCCAGCCGGGCGGACTCCTCCAGGACCGCGGCCAGCGCCTCGGGGCCCTCGCAGGAGGGGATCTCGGTACGCCAGCGGCCCCCGCCGGGAAAGGCGTGCGGCGAGGCGTCGCGGGGGTCGGGCGCGGGGGCGCCCAGACCGAGCGCGGCGAGCGTCCGCTCCCCGGGTCTGCGGGCGGTAGGGGCTGCCGTGGCGGAACCGTCGCTCATCAGCTTTCCTTCGGTGTCGGCCGGCCGCGGTCGGTCTGCCGGACGCGGTGCGCGGATCGGGAGGCGGGGGGACTCGGGGAACTCAAGTGCTGTAAAGATGACTTGGGGTGTCAGTGGCGATCCGGGGTCAGTGGCGGTCCGGGGCCGGTGCGGCGCGGGCGGAGGGGCGGCCGGCCCGCCGGTCAGGGATGGAGCAGGACCTTGCCGACCCGGGGGTCGCCGGATCCGACCAGCTCGACAGCGCGGGCGAACTCGGTGAGCGGCAGACGGTGGGTGACCAGCGGCAGCGGGTCCAGCAGTCCGGCGGCGAACATCCGCACGGCGTGCGCCCAGGCGCGCGGCGGGGCGCCGAAGACGGTGTGCACCTCCAGTCGCCGCAGGACCAGATCGGCCGGATCGAGCCCCTGGGCGTCCGGCCCCGGCAGACCGGTCAGCACCAGCCGCCCGCCCCGGGCGAGCAGCGCGGCGGCGTCGCGGGCCGCGTCCGCGGACCCGGCCGCCTCGATGACGGCGTCGAAGCCGCCGGGCGGCTCCTGGTCCCGGGTGCGGAACGCGGTGGCCCCGAACCGCCGTGCCAGCGCCTCGCGTTCGTCGTCGACGCCGACGACCAGCAGTTCGGCCGGGGAGACCGCCCGCAGGAACTGCACGGCGAGCATCCCGAGCGTCCCCGTGCCGACCACGGCGACCCGCTCGCCCGGCCGGACGGCCGCCTTCAGCGCCGCCGCGGCGACGCAGGCGGCGGGCTCCAGCAGGGCCGCCGCGGTGAGGTCGGCGTCCTCGGGCAGCACGTGCAGCAGCCGGGCCGGCAGGGTGAGGGTGGGCGCCATCGCGCCGGGCTGGGTGAAGCCGGTCTCCTTGTACCCGGCCCCGCACAGCGTGGTCTCGCCCGCGTGGCAGTAGGCGCACACCTGACAGTTGCGGAAACCCTCCCCGACGACCTTGCGGCCCACCAGGTCCCCGGGCGCCCCGGCGCCGACCGCCCGCACCACGCCGGACCACTCGTGGCCCGGGATGAGCGGGTAACGGACGTACGGCGCGGGCCGGTTGCCCCGGTACACCTCGCGGTCGCTGCCGCAGAGGCCGACCGCGTGCACGGCGACCAGCGCCTCGCCCGGACCTGGCTCGCGGGGGACGTGCGGGGCGAGCCGGTGCGCGCCCGGCGCCTCGACGACGACCGCCGACTCCGCCGCGGCGCTCACCGGGCGTCCCGCGGCCTGCGCTGCTCCCAGCCCTCGGCCCACAGGTCGAACCGGGCCTGCTGCTGCGGGAATTCGGCCGCCGCGTCCACGTCCAGCTCCACGCCGAGGCCGGGGGCGTCGGACAGGTGGAAGCAGCCGTCCTGCGGGTCGACCTCCGGCGCCCCCTTGACCACCTTCTTGATCTCCGCGTCGGCGAAGTCGTTGAAGTGTTCGAGGATCTTGAAGTTCGGTGTGGTGAAACCGACTTGGAGGGAGGCGGCGGTGAGCACGGAGCCGCCGACGTTGTGCGGGGCCACCAGCAGGTAGTGCGTCTCGGCGGTCGCGGCCAGCTTGCGGGTCTCCCAGATGCCGCCGATGTGGCCGACGTCCGGCTGGAGGACGTCGGCGGCCTGGCTCTCCAGCAGCTCGCGGAACTCGGCCCGGTCGTGGATGCGTTCCCCGGTGGCCACCGGGACGTCCACCTTGGCGGCCACCTTCTTCAGCGCCTTCAGGTTCTCCGGCGGCACCGGCTCCTCCAGCCAGGCGGGCTTGAAGGGGGCCATCTCGTGGGCGAGCCGGACGGCGGTGGCGGGGGAGAAACGGCCGTGCATCTCCAGCATCAGCTCCGTGGCGGGCCCGACGGCGTCCCGCACGGCCTCGATCAGGGACACCGCGTAGAGGGTCTGCTCGTGGTCGAGTTCGAGGCGCCCGGCGCCGAACGGGTCGATCTTCAGCGCCCGGTACCCGCGCTCCACGACCTGCCGCGCCGCCCGGTGGTACGCCTCCGGGGTCCGCTCGGTGGTGTACCAGCCGTTCGCGTACGCCTTCACCCGGTCGGTGACCTTGCCGCCCAGCAACTGCCACACCGGAACGCCGAGCGCCTTGCCCTTGATGTCCCAGCAGGCCGTCTCCACGACCGCGATCCCGGACATCACGATCTCGCCCGCGCGGCCGTAGTCGCCGTACTTCATCCGGCGGACCAGGTCCTCGATCGCGAACGGGTCCGAGCCTGCCACGTGGTTGGCCTCGGCCTCCCGCAAGTAGCCGATCAGCGCGTCGGTGTGACCCAGCATCCGGGTCTCGCCGACGCCCGTGATCCCCTCGTCGGTGTGCACCTGGACGTAGGTCAGGTTGCGCCACGGCGTCCCGACCACGTGGGTGCTGATTCCGGTGATGCGCACGGCAGTTGCCTCTCCGCTGTTCCGGCCGTCCGGGACGGCCGGCTCCTCTGTCCCGCTGCTGTACGGCCCTGCTGTGTGTGCCGTGTTCGATATTTCGACACACGTTCGAAATGCTGGCGCGACAGTAGGGACGAGGCGCGGGGAGTGTCAATGGGTCCGACAGGTAACGGTTTCGGCGGCCCTCCCGAACGTCCTTTCTCTCTTCGCACAGAATCTTCACAAAGGCGTCTAGGAACGCGTCGCGCACGGAACTTACTCTTCCGGCGTCATGAACTACTGCCTCCCGTGCCGACGGCACCTCAACGGCGCCCTCGTCTGCCCGGGGTGCGGCACTCCGGTCAAAGCCGTCCCCACGCCTCTCGGAACACCCGAACGGCCTTACGCAAGCCAGGAGTTCGTCCAGGCGACGGACGGCGCCGAGGGCCCGAGGGTCCCTGGAGTCCGGGGCGTTCCGGGAGCCCCGAGCGTTCCTGGAGTCCCGGGCGGTCCAGAAGTCCCGAGCGTTCCTGGAGTCCGGGGCGGTCGCGAAGTTCCGAGCGGTCCTGGCGTTCAGGGCGGTCCCGGCACCCTCGGCGGAGACGGCGCCGGTGACGAGGACAGTGCCGGTCGCGACGACAGCGGCGGTCGCGGCGACAGCAGCGATCACGGCGATAACAGCGATCACGGCGCCGCGACCAGTGCGGACCGGGCCGCTCCCGCCGGGAGCCGTCGCGACCGGAAGGCCGCCGTCCACCGCAGGCGGCGCCGCCGGACCCTGCTGATCGGCGCGGGTTTCGTGCTGGCGGCGGCCGGGCTGGGCCTCGCCGAGCTGGGCGCCGAGGCGCCGGGCCTGCCGGGCTTCGCCCGCCCGGCGCCCGCGCAGGCCGGCGACCAGTCGCCCGGCGGCGGCCCGGCGGGCGCCGGAACCGGAGCGTCAGGGACGGCCCGGCCGCAGGCCGACGCCTCCGGCGGCGCCGTGCGGGCGCGTCCGGCGGCGGCGCAGACGTCGGCGTCGCCGTCCGCCTCGGCGCGGGACGGCGAGCCGACGCCGGGACCGAGCGGGTCGGGCGCGTCGCGGCGGTCGCCCACGGCCCGGCCCTCCGGGGCGGCGGGTGCCGTGGGCGACGCAGACTCCGGCGGCGCCGGTTCGGCCCCGACGCAGGCGCCCCCGCGCCCCACGTCTTCCCGAAGCTCCCGCCCCACGCCCACGCCCCCCGCGCCCCAGCCCACCCCGACCCCATGCCGGCGAATCCTGTGGTGGTGCTCCTGACCTGACCCGCGAGCGGGCGCGGGGCAGGCACGGACCTCCGGGCGACGCGCGTTCGGCCTCCGTGCGACGCGGGCCCGCACCTCCGGCACGGAAGAACGCCACTCGACCCGCCCCGGCCGTGAGGCGCCGTGCCCGTTCACCCCGGGTCTTCGGCGCCCACGCCCGTTCCCCGGTCGGACCCCGAGGCCGACCGTCACCCGCATCACCCAGTCGGTCGCGGATGTCCAAGGTGTCCCAAAGGCGACCGAGGTGCCCCGTTCTCAGGTCGAGTCGGGCGCGTCCAAGGCGCCCCGGGGCGACCGCGACCCCCGTTCCCCGATCGAGGCAGGCGCATCCGGGGGCGCCCCGAAGGCGACCGCGACCCGCGTCACCCCGGGCCGCCGCCCCGGTTCAGTCCCCGCTCTTCACCACCGCGCGCCGGTTCACGCTCCGCTCTTCACCGCCGCGCGCCGCGGTTCACGCTCCGCTCCCCAGCATGCGTCGCAGCAGGTCTCTGAGGGTCAGGCGTTCGGCGTCGCTGAGGCCCGCCAGCGGCTCCCGGGCGAAGCGCAGGCCCTCCCGCAGCTCGCGGGCGGCCTGGGCGCCCTCCTCGGTGGCCGCCGCCAGCTTCACCCGGCGGTCGGCCGGGTCGGGGCGCCGCTCCGCCAGGCCCCGCGCCTCCAAGCGGTCCACGATCCCCGTCACGTTCGACGGCTCGCACTTCAGCTTCTGGGCCAGTTTCCGCATCGGCAGCGGCTCCAGCGCCAGCGTGCTCAGCAGCCGCGCCTGCGCGCCGGTCAGCGCGTGCTCGGCCGCCGCCTCCTCGTAGTCCTCGTAGAAGCGGGCCACCACGTCACCGATCAGCTCGACGACCTCCTGGGTGAGCGGGTCGAGGCGGCGGGGCTGCGGGGGAGTGGCCATGGCGTCCAGGGTACCCGCTTGCTTGACAAGCTGAAATATTCAGGAGCATGGTTGTTTCAGATAATGAAGCATTTCCGTCGCTTTGAAGCGACCGTCCCACCCGCGTCCCCCTACTCCCACCCCCCCCGTGTCCCCACATCCCCCGCACCCCGTAACACCACCCCCCACATCTCCACCCGCCACCGACGAGAGGCGCCCCCGTGTCCGAGATCCCCGCACTGCCCGCCGTCAGCCGTGAATGGCACCTGCTCAGCCGCCCGGTCGGCTGGCCCGAGCCGAAGGACTTCGCGCTGGTCGAGGCCCCGATGCCGGAACCGGCCGAGGGGCAGGTCCTGGTGCGCAACGAGTACCTCTCCGTAGACCCGTACATGCGCGGGCGGATGAGCTCCGCCAAGTCCTACGTGGCGCCGTACGAGCTGAACGAGCCCATGCAGGGCGGCGCCGTCGGCGAGGTCGTCGTCTCCCGCGCCGAGGGCATCGAGCCCGGCGACCACGTCCTGCACTTCGGCGGCTGGCGCGAGTACGCCGCCGTGGACGCCCGGCAGGCGGTCCAGGTCGATCCCGAGGCCGCCCCGCTGTCGACGTACCTCGGCGTGCTCGGCATGCCCGGCCTGACCGCGTACGCGGGCCTGCTGCACACCGCCTCCTTCAAGGAGGGCGACACGGTGTTCGTGTCGGGCGCGGCCGGCGCCGTCGGCAGCCAGGTGGGCCAGCTCGCCCGCCTCAAGGGCGCCGCGCGGGTGATCGGCTCCGCCGGCTCGGACGAGAAGGTCGCGCTCCTGGTCGACGAGTACGGCTTCAACGCCGCCTTCAACTACAAGAAGGGCCCCGTCTCCCAGCAGTTGCGCGCCGCCGCCCCGGACGGCGTCGACGTCTACTTCGACAACGTCGGCGGCGACCACCTGGAGGCCGCGATCGGCGCCCTCAACCGGGACGGGCGCATCGCGATCTGCGGCGCGATCTCCGTCTACAACAACACCGAGCCCGCCCCCGGCCCGCGCAACCTCGCCCGGCTGATCCAGACCCGCGGCCGGATCGAGGGCTTCCTGGTCGGCGATCACTACGACCTTCAGCCGCAGTTCGTGCGGGAGGTCGGCCCCTGGGTGCGCTCGGGCGAGCTGAAGTACCGCGAGACCGTCGTCGAGGGCGTCGAGAACACCCTGGAGGCGTTCCTGGGCGTGCTGCGCGGCGACAACACCGGCAAGATGATCGTCAAGCTCTGACCGGGTCGGTCAGCGCACACGACGATCGAAGGTCCCGTGCCGGCGAGCCAGTTCTCGCCGGCACGGGACCTTCGCCGTCGGGACGGGCGTCCGCGCCGTTGCGGCGTCACCAGTGCGGCGCCCCACAGGACGCCGGATGATCCGCACGAGACTCCAGGGGCGAGACGTGTCCGGGGACCCCTGGAGTACCAGCGCGCTCCAAGAGACTCCCGCACGCGCCTGCCGGTCGGGCTGTTCACGAACCGCCAGTGCGTCGAGTCCGGCCCGGGGCCCCGACCGGACCGTCGCCGTACGCGGCCGTCCCCCTGGGAGACGGCCGTCCACTCTGCGTGGGACGCGTGGGGCGGATTTCCTAGTTCTCCTGTATGACTCGTCATCCAGCCAAAAAGCAGGGAAGGGGAGGCAATAGGGAGAGTAATTCGCTTGTGCCGCGGTGTGGCGCCCGGTATGGTCCTCATGTCGTTTCTCTCTTCTCGACCGCGCCCTCGGGTAAGGGGTAGGCATGCGTCGTGGGCCTCATTGCGTCGATTCCGATTTCTGTGAGGAGATCGCGGGCGCACCGGACACCACGTTCTCCGCGGTGTACGAGGGAGATCCGGCGAGCCGTGTCATAGGGGAGACGCCGCGGTTCCGGCTCATCGCCGACATGTCTCCTCTGTGTGTCGGGCACCTGCTCTTTTCTCCGCTGGAGCATTATCTCAGTTTCGCCGAGTTCGTCGACGCGTTCCATGCGGAGTTCGCCACCGCGTTCGCGGCGATCGGGTCGCTGTACCGAGCCGCGTTCGGAAGGCTCACCGTGCTGGAGCACGGTTCTTCCGACGCTATGCGGGCGCGGGCGTGCATCTCCCATGCGCACTGGCACATCCTTCCGGTGCAGGGAGCACGCGTCGACTCCCTGATCAGCGCGGACGGACTGTCTTCGCGATGCCTGGCCGATTTCTCGGAACTGGCGGCCTTCAAAGGCGAACCGTACTTCCTCTGCGCTCACGAGGACGAATGGCGCGTGTACGACGGGAGCACCCCGATGCGAAGCCAGTATCTCCGTTCGGTCATCGGCCGCCTGCTCGGCATTCCCGACCCGCTCTGGGATTACGCCTTGGTCGTCCGCAAGGAACTGCTCCGCGAGACCATGGCCCTCACCAGCGGTTGGCACGACACTCTGCAAGGCATCGGCGCATCATCCTGAGAACGCGTGAAGGACGCACATGCCGCACACCTCGATTTCCATCGACGGTCCCACGGCCAGTGGGAAGACCACGCTCGCGACGAGCCTCGCCCAGTCTCTCGGACAGGCTTTCCTGGACACCGGACTCACGTATCGAAGCCTTGCCTACGCACTGTCCCAGGAGCCCGAGGAGAATCTGCGCGAGCGACTGCACTCCGTTCTGGAACACCGGCCCGTCGTGTACGACGGATTAGGGGAGACGGTGCAGAGTCATGCCGTCCTTCTCCATGGGAAGGACATCGGCGAGGAGATCTGGGACCCGTCTCTGGACGGCATTCTCAAGACGATCTCCAAGGACGCGGCCTGGCGGCAGGAGATCCTGCGCATGCACCAGGACGTCGTCGCGCGGCACGGGGCGGTCGTCGCCGTGGGGAGGGACGTGGCCATGACCCTGCTGCCGACGGCACGCCTGCGGATCTATCTCACCGCCAGTCTGGCCGTGCGCAGAGAACGGCGGCGGGCGCAGTACCGCGACAGGCACGACCGCTCCACCACCGTGGGACCTCCCACGGAACGCGACGCGGAGAACCGCTCCGCCGTTCGCTCGCTTCCCGACTCGCTGGAGATCGACTCGACTTATCTCCCCGCGTCGGCTGTGTTCGCGTGCGCCGTGAACCGTCTGAGGAACGCTCAGGGCCAGGAGCGCGGAGAGAGGGGCGAGGAAGCATGACGCCACAGGAGCCGGTCTTCTCGGACGAGCCGACGCGGGTGAGGCAGCTCGTGAGCGAGTTCTTCACCGGCCAGTCCGGCGCCGACGTGGGAGCGAGCGGTCTTGACGTGCTGCTGAGCATGGGCGCCGACGCCAGAGACGATTGCGCGGTGTTCGACATCGGATCCCCGCTGACTCTGGTCGTGGGGTCCGACTACATTCGCGGATCGAAGTTCATCCTGCACGAGATGGGTCTCCTGTCCGACTTCGACATCGGCTACTACCTGGCTGCGGCCAACATCAGCGACGTCGCGGCCATGGGCGCGACCCCCATCGGCCTGCTCAGCGTCATCCGCTACCCGCACGAGTTGGACGACGAGGGGTTCCGGCAGACGGCGGCCGGCGTCCACCAGGCGTGCACGGACTTCGGCACCCTCAACGTGGGCGGGGACATCGGCAACGCCGAGCGCCTGATCCTCTCCGGAACCGCTCTGGGCGTCTGCCGACCGGGAAAGGCGCTGAAGCGCAGTGGCGCCCGCCCGGGAGACCTGCTCTGCGTCACCGGTGCGTGCGGCCTCCTGGGGGCCGCGGTGGCGTACTTCCCCAAGAAGGACTCGTTCGCGCCGCGAGGACTTCCAGCGGACGCGGAGCAGAGACTCCTGGACAGTTGGCGCAAGCCCCGGGCGCGGGTCGCCGAAGGGCGCGCCCTGTCCGAGAAGCCGTACGCCACGGCCTGTCAGGACACGTCGGACGGCCTCAAGGCCACCATCGAGCAGATCATGCAGGCCAGTGGGGTGGGATTCCGTGTCTGGGAGCGGGACGTCCCGGTGGACCCCGTGGTTCGCATGGTCGCGGAACTGATGAAGGTCGATCCTCTCGCCCTGACCATGAGCGCCTCGTCTGACTTCCATTTGGCCTTCACCGTCGCCGCGGACGATCTCACGGCGTGCCGGGCGGACTTCACGGCCCTGGGGCTGGACTTCTTCGTGATCGGTGAGGCGACGGACGACGAGCGGGCGCAGGCGGTGAGCGACGAGGGAACCCGGCCGCTGCCCGGTGTGGCGTGGAAACACCAGAAGTCGGACGTCAGCCTGCTGGCCACCGGCGCTTCGGACGCGCACGCCGGATGAGAGCGCTGACGGCCAAGTTCATGGACCGGTCCGTACTGCTCGCGGCGACCCTCGCACTGGTCGCCCGGCAGTACGACATACCGAGCGAGCCGTTCTGGTCCGATGCCGCGCTGCGGCATCCGTACGTCGTCGTCGCGCTCGTCTGCACGGTCGCGGTGTTCGGGGCCCTCACGCCGTTCCAGAGCCACGCGGACAGGCGGAAGGCGGAGCGCCGAGCCGTCGTCCGCCAGCAGGTCCTGGCGCACTTCGGAAAGATGCTGGCCGTGGCGCGCACCGCGCAAACGCCCGTGGAAACAGGCGACCTCGGGCTTCACATATGGCAGATCCGGCGGTCCCTACGGCACCCTCTGCACGGGTATCTCCGGCGCACCGTCGCGTATCGCCTCGGCAACACGCCGGTCACTCGGTCCTTCGCCCCCACCAAGGGCGTGGGCGTCGTGGGACTCTGCTGGAAGCGCAACGAAGAAGTCTCCTTCGACGTGCGGGAACTGATGTCCAGGCTGACCGACCGGCAGGCGTTCGAACGCTACCGCGACACGCAAGGCGCTGACGCCGTCATGGGCCTGGACTGGGAAGAGTTTCGGCGGGTGGCCCACCGTGGGGCCGTCTTCGCGAGTCCCATCAGAAGCCGGAGCGGCGACTTCATCGGCTGCGTGAGCGTAGACGCCCGGCATGGTCATGATTCCATGAACGTGGAAGATTTCTGGCACGAGTTGAACTCGTTGTGCTCCCGTATCGTGCAGGACGACTTCGACATCCTGTGATCCGGATCAGGCCCCTCAGTGCCGGCTGGAATGAGCTTCGGTGAGCTGCTTGAGCGCCGACTCGTCCTCGGGTTTCCGAGTCCACAGGTCCGGATCGCAGTTCGGAACCGCACGCCGGATCCCGCCGCGAGGATCCTCGACGTCTCCGACGCGGCGGGGAATCAGGTGAATATGGAGATGGTCGACGGTTCGTCCCGCTGCCCGCCCCTCGTTGACGCCGATGGTGAACCCGTCGGGACGGTGTTCATCCGTCAGGCGCTGCCGCGCTGCCAGAATGAGGGAGTACGCGTCCTTCACTTCTCTGGCGGTCAGGTCGAAGAACGATTCCACGTGTCGCTTGGGGACGACTTCCACATGACCCGCAGTGGCCGGGAAATTGTCGTAACGGACGTAGAACGTCTTGTTCTGCTGCATGATCTGGTTCAGGCGGGGCTGGTTCCGTTGGCAGAAGATGCAGGCTGATTCGCCTTCTGCTCTTGTCTCCCGGAGAATCCAATGACCCAGTCGCCGGAACAGGGAAAGGGCGGGGGCCATGACGTTTGACAGTTCCTGGCTCATCGATCGCTCCGCTCTCTGTGAGGCTGACTCCGCGCACCCTGTGTGCACCATGATGCCGTGGCTGACGGAGGGGTTGCGCGATGTTCGAATAAGACCTTCCGGGTCGCCCATGGGTGATCTGTCATCGGCATGCATTTCATCCGCTTTTAGAATGGCGGGCGAGGGATGCGCCCACCGTCTGGCTGGCGACAGTCATATCAGAACGGCGACGACGCCCTCGAGGGACGCGTGGACGAGGCGCCGCACGCGCGGCTCTCGCGGCGCCGCCCCCGTCCCCCCTTCCCGTCCCGAAGCGAACACATGGCCGAGTCGCGTCGCTACAGTGGGCCCATGCGTGATCTCGGGGCGGGTTTCGGTTATCTCCTCAAGGGCCAGCGATGGATAGCCCGGCACGGGCGGTCGTACGGCTTCGGGCTGCTTCCCGGTCTGATCACCCTCGTGCTGTACGCGGCGGTCCTCGTCGCCCTGGCCTGGTGGGGGGAGGACGCCGTCGCCTGGGCGAGCCCGTTCGCCGACGGGTGGGCGAGTCCCTGGCGCGGGATCTTCCGCGGCCTGCTCACCGCCGTGCTGTTCGCCCTCGTGCTGCTGCTCGCCGTGGTCACCTTCACCGCGGCCGCCCTGCTGGTCGGCCAGCCGTTCTACGACAAGATCTCCGAGCAGGTCGACCGGGACGTCTCCCCGGACGGGACCGCGCCCCAGTCCTCGCTGCCGCTCTGGCGCGAGCTGTGGGTCTCCGCCCGCGACAGCCTGCGCGTGCTCGTCCGGGCCGCGCTGTGGGGCGTGCTGCTGTTCGCCCTGGGGTTCCTGCCGGTCGTCGGCCAGACCGTCGTGCCGGTGGCCGGCTTCTTCGTCACCGGGTTCTTCCTCACCGAGGAGCTGGCCGCGGTCGCCCTCCAGCGCCGGGACGTCGAGCTGCGCGCCCGCCTGGCGCTCCTGCGCTCCCGCCGGACCCTGGTGTGGGGCTTCGGCGTCCCGCTGGGACTGGCCTTCCTGATACCGGTCGTCGCCGTGTTCCTGATGCCGGGCGCGGTCGCCGGCGCCACCCTGCTCGCCCGCGACCTGCTGGGCGAGGAGACGGCGGACGGCCGCACGGCCGATCCGCAGACCTCGGCGCCCCGGGCGTCCGCCGCGCCCCTGGAACCGCCCGCCGGTATGTGAAAGGTTCGTACGAGGTGACGGCCGGGGGCCGGATCGGCGGCCCGCGCGGCGGCCCCGGCGATTAGGTTCTGATCCGGAACGAAGTCCCCACGAGCAGCCCCGGTCCGGGACCTGACCCCTGGACCGGGGCTCGGGGGACGGACCGTCATCGCGTTCCGGTCGCCGCCGCGTCCCGGTAGTCACGGCGTTCCGGTCGTCACGGCGGTCCGGCTGTCACGGCGGTCCGGTGGTCACAGAGGTCCGGTCGTCATGGCGGTCCGGCTGTCACGACGTCTCGGCCGTGACCGTGCGGTAGGCGATCTCGGCGAGCCGGGCCTGGCCGTCGCGGCTCGGGTGGAACCAGTCCCAGTGGCTGATCTGCTCGGTGCCGAACTGGTAGTCGAACACGGCGTTGTGGTCGAAGCGGCAGCGGCTGTCCTTCGCGCACACCTCCTGAAGCACCTTGTTGTACTCCACCACCCGGGTCTGCACCGTCTCGCGCCGCGCCGTCGCCTCCGCGTCCAGCGCGTCCGCGTCCCCCAGCATCGACGGGCAGATGCCGAGCTTCCACACCTGCTTGCCCAGCACGTTGGTCCGCCCCTCGGACCACAGCCGCTTCAGGTTCGGCACGCTGGAGACGTACACCTCCGTCTTCGGCAGCGACCCGCGCAGCGCGTCCATCGCCTTCTGGAAGTCGCGGCGGAAGTCCGCGACCGAGGTCATCTCGGAGGTGGACGAGCGGCAGGCGTCGTTGGCCCCCACCATCACCGCCATCAGGTCCGGCCGGTGCCGCGCCGCCCGCGCGATCTGGCCGCTCAGGTCGGCCATCCGGGAGCCGGTCACCGCGTCGTTCCAACTGCTCCGCGCCGCCTCCGCCGTACCGAGCAGCCGCACCGCCAGGCTGTCGACCGAGCTGTCGCTGCCCGTCGCCCACGACACCTCCGGGCAGTCCGTCAGCACCATGCACGCGTCGAACCCCCGGGTGATGGAGTCGCCCACCGCGGCCACCGAGTCCGGGCTGCGGTCCCAGGCCGCCGCACGGGCCGCCCGCTCGGCGGCGTCCCGTCGCGCCGTGGCGCCCCCCGCCGCGTCGCACCCCGCGGCGGCCAGCAGGGCCACCGCCACGACGGCATGAGCGACCCGCATACGGCTGCTTCGCTTCCGCATCCCTCGTGATCCCCTCGATCGTCGTGCCGTGCTCCACTGCCCTCCATGAGAACGTGCGATCGTTCCCGCCCCCACTCGAGATGACCGAGCGCCCCGTACAAGCGTCCCCATGGGTGAATGGGGCGCCATTCCCGGCACCGGGACCGACGGTACGTCACACTCCTCGGCCCCTCGCACGGTAGCCTCGCCCTCAGCAGGGCAGTCGCGCCGCTGCCGCCCTGCCCGCACCCTGTCCCGCTCTGCCCGGAGGTCCCGGTGACGACACGTGGAGTCCTGTACGTGCACTCCGCGCCGCGCGCGCTGTGCTCGCATGTCGAATGGGCCATCGCCGGGGTGCTCGGCGCCCGCGTCAGCCTCGACTGGATCCGGCAGCCCGCCGCCCCCGGCGCCTGGCGCTCGGAGTTCTCCTGGCAGGGCCTGGCCGGCACCGCGTCCAAGCTCGCCTCGGCGCTGCGCGGCTGGCACCTGCTGCGCTTCGAGGTGACCGCCGAGCCCTGCGCCACCGCCGAGGGCGAGCGCTATAGCTGCACCCCCGGCCTCGGCATCTTCCACGCCGTCACCGGCATGCACGGCGACATCCTGATCCCCGAGGACCGGCTGCGCGCCGCCCTGGTCCGCTCCCAGCGCGAGGAGACCGACCTGGAGGCGGAACTGGCCAGGCTCCTGGGCAAGCCCTGGGACGACGAGCTGGAGCCGTTCCGGTACGCCGGGGAGGGCGCCCCGGTGCGCTGGCTGCACCAGGTGGTCTGACGTACGGCGCAACGGCGTACGGGGGTCGACCGCATCCGCACGCTCTACCGCCCCGAACACGCGACTCGCGCCCGCACGCTCGACCGTCCCGCACGCCGGACTCGCCCACACGCTCGAACGGCCGACCGCCGAACGGCTGATCCCGCGGAATCGAACGGATGATCCGTCAGGACTGACGGCGCCACAGCAGGCGAAAGGGCCCCCGACCGGTGGGGGCCCTTTCGTACGTCTCCACGCGTCCGCACAGGCGGCTCAGACGCTGCGGAAGGCGAGCACCACGTTGTGGCCGCCGAAGCCGAAGGAGTCGTTCAGCGCGGCGATGCGGCCCTCCACGGGCAGCTTGCGCGCCTCGCCGCGGACCACGTCCGCGTTCGCCTCGGCCTCGGGGTCGATGTTCTCGACGTTGATGGTCGGCGGGGCCAGCCGGTGGTAGAGGGCGAGCACGGTCGCCACCGACTCCACGCCGCCCGCTCCGCCGAGCAGGTGACCGGTCATCGACTTGGTGGCGGAGACCGCCATGTGGTCGGCGTCGTCGCCGAACACCTTGCGCAGCGCCTTCAGCTCGGCGATGTCGCCGGCCGGCGTCGAGGTGGCGTGCGCGTTGACGTGCACGATCTCGGCCGGGTCCAGGTCGGTGCCGTCCAGCAGGTTCTTCAGGGCCTGCGAGATGCCCCGGCCTTCCGGCTCGGGCTGCACGATGTCGTGGCCGTCGGCGGAGATGCCCTGGCCGACCGCCTCCGCGTAGACGCGGGCGCCGCGCTCGGCGGCGTGCTCGGCGGACTCCAGCACCAGCACGCCCGCGCCCTCGCCGAGGACGAAGCCGTCCCGGGCGGTGTCGTAGGGGCGGGAGGCGCCCTCGGGGTTCTCGTTGTTCTTGGACATCGCCATCATGTTGCCGAATGCGGCGATCGGCAGCGGGTGGATCGCCGCCTCCGTGCCGCCGGCGACGACCACGTCGGCGCGGCCGGTGCGGATCATCTCGATGGCGTAGCCGATCGCCTCCGCGCCCGAGGCGCAGGCGGAGACCGGGGTGTGCACGCCCGCGCGGGCGCCCACGAGCAGGCCGACGTTGGCCGAGGGGCCGTTCGGCATCAGCATGGGGACGGTGTGCGGGGAGACGCGGCGCACGCCCTTGTCCCTCAGCACGTCGTACTGGTCGAGGAGCGTGGTCACGCCGCCGATGCCGGAGGCGATGACCGTGCCGAGCCGGTCGGGGTCGACGGCGGGGTCCTCGCCGGCCCTCGCGGTGAAGCCGGCGTCCTGCCACGCCTCCTGGGCGGCGATCAGCGCGAACTGCGCCGAGCGGTCCAGACGGCGGGCCTGCGGCCGGGGGATGGTCTCGGTCGGCTCCACGGCGACCGGGGCCGCGATGCGGACGGCCTGCTCGGCCGCCCACTCCTGCTTCAGGGGCTTGACGCCGGACGTGCCGGAGATCATGCCCTCCCAGGTAGAGGCTGCGTCGCCACCCAGCGGTGTGGTTGCGCCGATACCGGTGACGACCACAGTGCGATTGGTCGAGCTCACGGGAATTCTTTCTCCAACGGATGCGAGGATTCAACGGCGCCACCGCCGGGTGGCGGGGCAGTCAGCCCACGGCTGTGATCGGCAGATCAGGCCTGGTGCTTGAGGATGTAGTCGGTCGCGTCGCCGACGGTCTTGAGGTTCTTGACGTCCTCGTCGGGGATCTTGACGTCGAAGCGCTCCTCGGCGGCGACGACGACCTCGACCATGGACAGCGAGTCGACGTCCAGGTCGTCGGTGAAGGACTTGTCCAACTGGACGTCCTCGACGGGGATCCCGGCGATCTCGTTCACGATCTCGGCGAGACCGGCGACGATCTCTTCCTGAGTGGCGGCCATGTCGGCGCTCCTTCGTTGATTCCAGAGGGTGTGGCGCCCGCCGCCGGGGCGGCGGGTGTGTGCGGCGCCCGTACCGGACGCATGATCCGGCACGGAGTGCCTAGGGGAGGGTAACGACCGTCGCGGCGTACACGAGACCCGCCCCGAAGCCGATGACGAGCGCGGTGTCGCCGCTCTTCGCCTCGCCGGTCGCCAGGAGCCGCTCCATCGCCAGCGGGATCGAGGCGGCCGAGGTGTTGCCGGTGGTGCGGACGTCACGGGCGACCGTGACGTGCTCCGGCAGTTTCAGCGTCTTCACCATCGAGTCGATGATCCGCACGTTGGCCTGGTGCGGGATGAAGACGTCCAGGTCGTCCGGGGTGATCCCGGCCGCGTCCAGCGCCTGCTGGGCGACCTTCGCCATCTCGAACACGGCCCAGCGGAACACCGCCTGGCCCTCCTGCGTGATCGCGGGGAACTTGACGTTGCCCTCGCGGTCCAGCGGAAGCTCGGACACGTCGCCGACGGCGTAACGGTCCCACGGGACGGTCTGCTTGATGGTCTGGGACTTGTCGCCCTCCGAGCCCCACACGGTCGGGCCGATCGCCGGCTCCTGGGAGGGGCCGACCACCACCGCGCCGGCGCCGTCGCCGAACAGGAAGGCCGTCGCCCGGTCCTCCAGGTCCGTCAGGTCGCTCAGCCGCTCCACGCCGATGACGAGCACGTACTCGGCGGAGCCCTCCACCACCATGCCCTTGGCGAGGGTGAGGCCGTAGCCGAAGCCCGCGCAGCCCGCCGAGATGTCGAAGGCCGCCGCCTTGTCGGTGCCGAGCCTGTCGGCGATCTCGGTGGCGATGGCCGGGGTCTGGCTGAAGTGCGAGACGGTCGAGACGACCACGGCGCCGATCTGGTCGGCGGCGATCCCGGCGTCCGCGACGGCCTTGCCGGCGGCCTCGACGGACATCGCCGCGACGGTCTCCTCCGGGGACGCCCAGTGCCGGGTCTCGATGCCGGAGCGGGAGCGGATCCACTCGTCGGACGAGTCGATCTTCTCCAGGATCACCTCGTTGGGCACCACGCGCGTGGGACGGTAGCCGCCCACGCCGAGGATGCGCGCGTACGGGGCGCCCTTGCCGGGCCTGATCTTCGCCATGGTCGGACGGCTCCTTCGGTGGTCAGGCGTTCGCGTGCTCGGCGATGACCTCGCGGGCCGCGTCGAGGTCGTCGGGTGTCTTCAGCGCCAGCGTCCTGACGCCGGGCATCGCGCGCTTGGCCAGACCGGTGAGCGTGCCGCCGGGGCACACCTCGACCAGGGCGGTGGCGCCGAGCTGCGTGAAGGTCTCCATGCACAGGTCCCAGCGGACCGGGTTGGCGACCTGCCCGACCAGCCGCTCGACGATCTCGGCGCCGCTGCTCACGGACCGGCCGTCCTTGTTGGAGACGTACGTGATCTTCGGGTCGGCCGGCGTGAGCGCCTTGGCGGCCTCCGCCAGCTTGTCCACCGCGGGGGCCATGTGGGAGGTGTGGAAGGCGCCGGCCACCTTCAGCGGCACGACCTTGCGCACCCCCTCGGGCTTGTCCTCGCTGAGCGCGGCGAGCTGCTCCATGGTGCCCGCCGCCACGATCTGGCCCGCGCCGTTGACGTTGGCCGGGGTGAGGCCCAGCTTCTCCAGGTGCGCGACGGAGACCGCCGGGTCGCCGCCCAGCAGCGCCGACATGCCCGTCTCGGTGATCGCGGCGGCCTCGGCCATCGCCAGGCCCCGGCGGCGCACCAGGGCGAGCGCGGCGGTGTCGCTCAGGACGCCCGCGAAGGCGGCGGCGGTGATCTCCCCGACGCTGTGGCCCGCGACCGCGTCCGGTGCGATGTCACCGAGTGCCGCGACCGACAGCAGACCCGCGGCGACCAGCAGCGGCTGCGCCACGGCGGTGTCGCGGATCGCCTCCGCGTCGGCCTGCGTGCCGTAGTGGACGAGGTCCAGACCGATGGCGTCCGACCAGGCGGCGACACGGTCGGCGGCCCCGGGCAGTTCGAGCCAGGGCGTCAGGAAGCCGGGCGTCTGGGCGCCTTGGCCGGGAGCGACGAGTACGAGCACTCTCACACTCTCTCTTGGGGACGGCCGGGGCCGCCCGTGAGGACAGGGACGAAGAACACGGAGGGCTTTTGTGGGCCTTCCACAAAAGACTAGGACTGGGGATCTGCGTCGGCCAGACGCCCCAGGATCAGCGCGATCCGCAGCGTGAACGCGGATCGTACATCGGAGGGCGACCAGCCGGTGACGTCAGTCACACGTCGAAGCCGGTAGCGCACAGTGTTCGGGTGAACGAAGAGCATCCGTGCGGCGCCCTCCAGGCTGCTCGCCTGCTCCAGATACACGCTCAGCGTCTCCAGCAGCGCGGAGCCGGCCTCCTCCAGCGGTCTGTAGATCTCCTCTACCAACTGCTCCCGGGCGCTGGGGTCGGAGGCGATGGCGCGCTCGGGCAGCAGATCGTCCGCCAGCACCGGCCGCGGGGCGTCCTGCCAGGCGAGACACGCCTTGAGCCCGGCCGCGGCGGCCTGCGCGGACCGGGTCGCGGCGAGCAGGTCGACCACGACGGGACCGGCGACGACGGGACCGGCGGCGAACGGCCCGATCAGCGACCTGGCCACGGCGAGCGGGTTGTCGTTGCCGCCCGCGATCACCACCAGCCGGTCCCCGAGCACCCCGGTGAGCACCTGGAGCTTGGCGTGCCGGGCGGCCCGCCGGATCGCCTCCACGGTCAGCTCCGAGTCCCCGTCGGGCGCGGTCCCGAGCACCACGCACACGTGCTCGGGGGAGTTCCAGCCGAGAGCGGCGGCCCGTGACACGGCCCCCTCGTCGGCCTCCCCGCTGAGCACGGCGTTGACGACCAGCGACTCCAGCCGGGCGTCCCAGGCGCCGCGCGCCTCGGCGGCCTGGGCGTAGACCTGGGCGGTGGCGAAGGCGATCTCCCGGGCGTACACCAGCAGCGCCTCGCGCAGCGCGGACTCGTCGCCGGGCGCCGCCACCTCGTCGATGGCGGACTCCATGACCTCGATGGTGGTGCGCACCATCTCCACGGTCTGCCGCAGCGTGATCGCCCGGGTCAGCTCGCGCGGGGCGGTGCCGAACACGTCCGTCGAGATCGCCTGGGGGGCGTCCGGGTAGCGGAACCACTCGGTGAACGCGGCGATGCCCGCCTGGGCGACCAGGCCGATCCACGAGCGGTTCTCCGGGGGCATGGCCCGGTACCACGACAGCGTCTCGTCCATCCGCGCGATGGCCTGGGCGGCGAGCGATCCGGAGGACCGCTCCAGTCGTCTCAGGGTCGCCACATGCGGATGGACGGGGCGCGGCGCGGGGTCGGCGTCGCGGGATTCGGGTTCGGGCACGGGGACAAGACTGCCTCATTGGGACTTCCCCGCGTGCCGCCGGGTCCACGCGGGGACGGTCCGGCCCTCGTCAGCGGCCCTGCCACGGGGTTTCCGGCAGGTCCGGGGCGATGGTCCGCGGCCGGTGCGGGTCCGCGTCAGGGGCTACGGTGCGGGTCCCCGGCCGGGGCTACGGTGCGGGTCCGCGTCAGGGTCTACGGTGCCGGTCCCCGGCCGGGGCTACGGTTCGGGTCCGCGTCAGGGTCTACGGCCTCGGGGAACATCGGTACAGCGGTTAACGCCAAGCCGGTGATCATGGCCTCTAGCACGGACGGCTGCCCGGCGGCGAGGTTCGGCGGCGCTCTGCGCCCCCTGCGCGACCCAGACGCGCCGGAGCTGGACGAGGACGACGACGGAGGCGTGCAGGACCAGGAGACCGGGTCCGGCAAGACGTGCAGAGCCTGCGACTGGTCGTCAGACGAGGGCCGGGGCGGGAGCGGGCAGGTAGGGGGTGATGTTGCGCCAGGCGCGCTCGATGTACTCCTTCTTCTCACCGACCGGGGCGACATAGTGCAGCGCGCTTTCGGCAGCGTCGTTGCCCTCAAGACGGGCGATGATCCAGGCGGCGAGATAGTGCGAGGCCAGGCAGCCGCCTGCGGTGGCGATGTTGTCCTTGGCATAGAAGGGCTGGTTGAGCACCTCGACGCCGGCGGCGACGACCCACGGCTTCGTGGTCAGGTCGGTGCAGGCGGGAATGTCGTTGAGCAGGCCGAGCCTGGCCAGCACGAGCGCGCCGGAGCACTGCGCCGCGATGAGCTGGCGCGAGGGGTCCAGGCCCCGCAGGATGTTCATGATCGCCGGGTCTTCGGTGACCTCGCGGGTGGCGATGCCGCTGCCGACGATGACGGCGTCGGCAGCGCACGCCTCCTCCAGCGTGGACATCTGCTCGATGACCACCCCGTTCATCGACGTCACCTTGGGGCTGGGGGTGGCGATGGTGACGTGCCAGTCGTCGCTCTTGATGCGGTTGAGCACACCGAGGGCGATCAGGGAGTCGAGCTCGTTGTAGCCCTCGAAGGTGAGGATGGCGATGTGCACGGCGGCTGTCCTTTCCAGGTGAGTGGACTCGAAGGTAAGGACCCGCGAGCAGGACAGTCAAAGAATTGTCATGGATACAATCCGGTGCATGGCGGTCTCGCGATACAAGAAGCTGGTCGACGCGCTCGCAGCCGACATCCGGACCGGGCGGCTCGCCCCGGGGGTTCGGCTGCCGACCCACCGCGCTCTCGCCGCCCGCGAGGGCATCGCCGTGGTGACCGCGACCCGGGTGTACGCCGAGCTGGAAGCGATGGGCCTGGTGAGCCGGGAACAGGGCCGCGGCACGTTCGCGCGGGACATCGCGGTCCCCGCCGGTCACGGCATCGATCAGCAGGCCGTCGCCACGGACGCGGTCGACCTCAACTTCAACTACCCCTCGCTGCCCGGCCAGGCGGATCTCCTGCGACAGGCCCTGCGAGAGGTGGCCACCTCCGGTGATCTCGACTCGCTGCTGCGCTACCAGCCACACCGAGGGCGCCCCCAGGACAGAGCCTCCATCGCACGGCACCTCACGCGCCGGGGAATCACCGCCGACGCGGATCAGATCCTCATCGCCAACGGCGCCCAGCACGGCCTGGCCATCACCGTCATGGCCGCGCTGAGCGCCGGCGACGTCGTCGCGGTCGACGCCCTCACCTACCCGGGTTTCAAGATCCTCGCGCACGCCTTTCACCTCGACCTGGAGCCCATCCCCACCACCGCCGACGGGCCGGACCTCGATGCCCTGGAGAAACTGTGCGCGACCCGCCCGGTGCGCGCGATCTACACCATGCCCACCCTGCACAACCCCCTGGGCTGGGTCATGCCGGCCGCCGACCGCACCCGACTGATCAGGATCGCCCGACAGCACGGCCCGCTCATCATCGAAGACGCCTCATACGCCTACCTGGTCGAGGACCCCCCACCGCCACTGGCCGCCACCGCACCGGACATCACCGTCTATGTCTCGGGACTGTCGAAGAGCATCGCCACCGGCCTGCGGGTCGGCTTCGTCCTCGCCCCGCCGTCCACGGTTCCGTCCCTCGAACGCGCCATCCGGGCAACTGCCTGGAACACCCCTGCCCTCACCACCGCCATCGCCTGCCGCTGGCTCGACGACGGCACGGCGAACCACCTGGAAGCAGAGAAACGAGACGACGCCAGGGCCCGCCAGGCACTCGTCAGACAGGAACTGGCGGGCCTCCCGCTCATCAGCCACCCCTCGTCCTACTTCACCTGGCTGCCGCTGCCCGACGACGCACGCGCCGACCGTCTCATCGCCACCCTCGCGCGCCAGCACATCTCGGTCGCCACGGCAGAGCCGTTCGCCACCTCGACGCACCCACCACAGGCGATCCGCCTCGCCCTGGGCTCGACCGACCTGGACAGCCTCCGGTCGACGCTGCGCACAGTACGACGAGTCGCCGTCGAGGACGCCTACACCTGAACGCGGGCTCCAGCCCTTCTGTCGGCAAACGATCGTTTGACGACAGGCAGGCGGCGCGTCCAATGAACCCGTGCAGTCCGGGGGTTCGAGGCGGCCCGAATCCCATCAGATCCGATGGTGATTGCTGACAGGGTTTGACGACAGATTAGGGTCCGACCCTCCGTACGGAAGGGGCCCCTCGGTGGCGAACCTGGTCTACAGGGCACCGGTCCGTGGCCGGGTCTACGGTGGGGGCGTGAAGGACTCGACGGACGTCCGCCGCGCGGCGGAGCGCTACCGGGGCGGCGACGCGGCGGCCGGGATCGACACCCGGCACGCCTTCTCCTTCGGCCCGCACTACGACCCCGACAACCTCCGCTTCGGCGCCCTGATCGCCTGCAACGAGGAGCGCCTCGCCCCGGGCGCGGGCTTCGACGAGCACCCGCACAGCCACACCGAGATCGTCACGTGGGTGGTGGAGGGCGAGCTGACCCACCGTGACTCCACCGGCCGCGAGACGGTGATCCGCCCCGGCGACGTCCAGTGCCTGAGCGCGGCGGCCGGGGTGCGCCACGTCGAGCGCAACGCCGCCGCCGTCCCGCTGGCCTTCGTCCAGACGTGGCTGTCCCCGCTGGTCCCCGGCGGGGAGCCGCGCTACGACGTCGTGCGCGGCATCGCCGACTCCACCCCGTACGCCGTTCCCGGCGCCGGGGCCGCCCTGCACGTGCGCCGCCTCGCGCCGGGCCAGCGCACCGCGCTCCCGGCCGCCGCGCACCTGTACGTCCACGTCGTGCGCGGTGAAGTGCGTCTGGAGCAGAAGTCGTTGACGGCGGGGGACGCGGCGCGGCTGACGGACTCCAGCGGGCGGGCGGCGGTACGGGGCGTCACGGCGGCGGAGCTGCTGGTATGGGAGCTGGGAACCGGCTGAGCCGACCGCCCGACCTCGTAAGGCGATACGACGGCGCCTAGCCCCGGCTTCCCGCCTCCGTCAGCACCGCGTCGGTGAACGCCGGCCACGCCTCGGTCGCCCACGGGCCGAAGGCCCGGTCGGTCAGCGCCACGCACGCCAGGCCCGTGCCGCTCCCGGCCGCCGTGCCCGTGCCGCTCCCGGCCGTCCACCGGGCGTCCGGGTCGATCCACAGGAACGTGCCCGACTGGCCGAAGTGGCCGAAGGTGCGGGGCGAGGACGAAGCACCCGTCCAGTGCGGGGACTTGGCGCCGCGGATCTCGAAGCCGAGGCCCCAGTCGTTGGGGTTCTGGTGGCCGTAGCCCGGCAGGACGCCCTTCGTGCCCGGGTACTGGACCGTCGTCGCCGCGGCCACCGTGCGCGGGTCCAGCAGCCGGGGGGCCTGGATTTCCGCGGCGAACCGCAGCAGGTCGTCTGCTGTCGACACCCCGTCCTTGGCGGGGGAGCCCTCCAGCGACGTCGACGCCATCCCCAGCGGCGCCAGCACCGCCTGGCGCAGGTACTCCGCGAAGGGGATGTCCGTCGCCTTGGCCACGTGGTCGCCCAGTTGCTCGAAGCCGGCGTTGGAGTACAGCCGTCGCTCGCCGGGCGGGGCGGTGATCCGGTGCTCGTCGAAGGCCAGGCCTGAGGTGTGGGCGAGCAGATGGCGCACCGTGGCGCCGGGCGGACCGGCCGGTTCGTCCAGCTCGATCGCCCCCTCCTCGTACGCGACCAGCACCGCGTAGGCCGCCAGCGGCTTGGTGACCGAGGCGAGGGGGAAGCGGCGCCCGGTCGGGCCGTGGGCGCCGAGGACCGTGCCGTCCGCGCGGACGGCGCCCGCGGCGGCGGTGGGGACCGGCCAGTTCTCGATCGAGGCCAGGCTGTTCAGCGACATGCGGCCGAGCCTATGCGGCTCACAGCAGGAGGCGCATCGAGGGGTCCGGCTTGCGCACGAAGCCCAGGGACGCGTACAGCGGCTCGGCCTCGGCGGAGGCGGAGAGGTCGACCTGCGCCGCCCCCTGTGCGCGGAACCAGGCGAGCAGCTCCTCCATACAGGCCCGCGCGTGTCCCCGGCGCCGCGCGTCCGGGTCGGTGGCGACGCTGAAGACGTGCCCGACCCGCCCGTGCGGGTCGGCGGCCCGCCCGATCCGGTACTCCAGCGTCCCGGCCGCCAGCGCCGCCAGCCGTCCCGGGGCCGCGGGACGCTCCACGACGAAGGCGGCGAAGCCCGCGTCCGGCTCGGCGAGCCGCGCCCGCAGGGTCGGCAGGGACGCCGCGTGCCAGTCGGTGGAGGGGTCGCCCGCCATGGAGTCGATCATCACCTGGCGCAGCCGCAGGCACTCGGGGGCGTCCTCGGGCCGGGCGCGTCGTACGAGACTCATGAGGCGCACGCTAGCGCCGCGGCCGCAGACGTTCACCGGCTCGCGGCGCCCGGCGGTTCTCCGCGAGCCTTTCCGGCCACGGCCACGGCCACGGCCACGGCACCGGCCCGCCCCGCCCAGCCCCGCCCGGCTCCGCCCCGCCCCCGCTCCCGTCCCGCTCCAGCGCCCGCGTGTCCAGGCGCCGCCGCATCCCCGCTTGCTTGGAGCGCACTCGAAGGTCCTAGCGTGGTGGCCATGACGGTGATGCAGACCACGGCCGAGGTCAGCGCGGCGACCCGGGAGGACGACGGGGCGGCCCCCGCTCACACCGACGTCTGTTCCGCCCCGCCGCCGGGCCACCCGCGCCCGGCGGGGCAGGACAGCTACACGATCAGCGAGGTCGTCGCCTTCACCGGGCTGACGGCCCACACGCTGCGCTGGTACGAGCGGATCGGCCTGATGACCCACGTCGACCGCTCGCACACCGGCCAGCGCCGCTACAGCAACCGCGACCTGGACTGGCTCGACCTGGTCGGCAAGCTGCGGCTGACCGGCATGCCGGTGGCCGACATGGTCCGGTACGCGGAGCTGGTGCGCGAGGGAGAGAGCACCTACGGCGAGCGGTACGAGCTGCTGGAGGCCACCCGCCTGGACGTGCTGAACCGGATCGCGGAACTGCACGACACGCTCGCGGTGCTGAACCGAAAGATCACTTTCTACGCGGACGCGCTGCGGCCGCACGAGGGGGAGGAAACCCGATGACCGACCGCACGATGCCGACGGTCCGACTGGGCGAGAGCGGACCGGAGGTGGGCGTCCAGGGCCTCGGCTGCATGGGCATGAGCTTCGCCTACGGCCCCTCCGACGCCGAGGCGTCCCGGGCCACCCTGGAGCGGGCCCTGGAACTGGGCGTCACGCTCTACGACACGGCGGACGCCTACGGCGCCGGGGAGAACGAGCGGTTCTTGTCGCCCTTCTTCGCGGCGCACCGCGACGAGGTCGTCATCGCCACCAAGTTCGCCCTGTCGATACCGGAGGACGAGCCGACCAAGCGGATCGTGCGCAACGACCCGCCCTACATCCGCCGCTCCGTCGAGGCGAGCCTCGCGCGGCTGGACGTCGACGAGATCGACCTCTACTACATGCACCGCCGCGACGTGAACGTGCCGATCGAGGAGAGCGTCGGCGCCATGGCGGAGCTGGTGCGCGAGGGCAAGGTCAAGCACCTGGGCCTGAGCGAGGTCACCGCCGAGGAGCTGCGGGCCGCGCAGGCGGTGCACCCGATCGCCGCCGTGCAGTCGGAGTGGTCGCTGTTCAGCCGGGACATCGAGGCGCACGTGGTGCCGGCCGCCCGCGAGCTGGGCGTGGCGCTGGTGCCCTACTCGCCGCTCGGGCGGGGCTTCCTCACCGGCGGCTTCACGCAGGCGGACAAGGATCTGAGCGGCGACGACTTCCGCCGCACGATGCCCCGCTTCCAGGGCGAGAACGCGACCGCGAACGCCGCTCTGCTGGCGCCGGTCCGCACCGTCGCGGCGGCGCACGGCGTCTCGCTCGCCCAGGTCGCGCTGGCCTGGGTGCAGCAGCGGTCCGCCGTGCACGGCCTGCCGGTGGTGCAGATCCCGGGCACCCGCAAGCCGAGCCGGGTGGAGGAGAACGCGGCCGCGACCCGGATCGTGCTGACCCAGGAGGAGCTGGAGCTGCTGGAGCCGATCGCCGCCCAGGTGGAGGGCGACCGCTACGCCGACATGTCGTTCACGTCCTTTGGCCGGGAGTAGTCCCGGCGGAGCTGTAGCCGCCGGCGGCTACAGCTCCGCCAGCAGCTCGGCCTTCTTCACCGAGAACTCCTCGTCCGTCACCAGTCCCGCCTGGTGCAGTTCCCCCAGGTGACGGATGCGGTCGGCGATGTCGGCGGGGTCGCGCCGCGGGGCCGGGACCGTCGCCGGCGCCGCGGCGGGCGCCGCCGCCCGCACCGCGGCCAGCACGGCCGCGGCGAACGGCAGCGACTCGTGCACCGGCCCGTAGCCCAGCCCGAAGACCACCGCGGCCGGGTCCTGGTCGGGCTGCGGCGAGTCCGGCGGCGACGGCGGCGCGGCGTCCGGCTGCTCGGCGGCCGCCGCGCGGCGCAGCAGCCGCAGACAGCCGCCGGGCGCCTCCGGCGAGCGCCACCGCACCCCGCCCAGCTCGGTGACCGGAAAGCTCTGGTCGCCGGCCTTCCACTTGGCCGACGACGCCCCGGTCCGCGACCAGCGGAAGCGGACGGCCCGGCCGTCGAAGGACGCCTTGCCGTCGTACGCCTTGAACTGGAGCGGGGCGGCGGGCGCGGCCACCAGACAGCGGTCGGCAGGGCCGGTCGCGGTGAGCCGGGCGCGCAGGTCGTCCGCCCAGGACGCGGCGCGCGTCTCCTGCTCGGCGGGCAGCACCAGCCGGTAGGGGTCGCTGCTCTCCCTGAGCTGCCCCTCGGCCGCGTCCATCAGCGGATCGGCGCCCGGCCGGGGCTCGACGCGCAGGACCGCCGTCCCGCGCCGGCCCGGGACCAGCGTCACCGCGGCCAGCGCCTCCAGGGGCACCCGGCGCTCGCCGAGCGCCTGAAGGAGCCTCGGCGTCCGTATCCCCCGTTCGAAGCGGATGAGCACGGAGTCGGACGCGAACTCCCAGGCAGCGTGAAATCCGGCCAGTACGTCACCCATGCGGCTCATCGTAGGCGGGCGCGGGCGTCTTCGTCCCTCCTCGCGCAGACCGCGCTTCCCGTCGCCTCTACGCGCGTCCGTCCGTCGTCGTGCCGGGCAGACCCGCCCGGCACCCGTCGTCATGGCGGGCGCACCGCACCGATCCGTAGGCGCCGACCCCGATGTCGGCGAGGTTGCTCAGGCTGTCGGTGCCGGGCTCGAAATAGCCGGCGTGGCCCTTGGCCCGCGCGGCGGAGAGCACCCGCGCGCCGAAGGCCGCGGAGACCGGGTCGGCGCCGTGGCCGAGGCCGCCGAGTTCCAGGTAGGGCACGTCCTGGATCCAGTCCGTGGCGTTGCGCATCGCCCACACGTGGGCGGAGGTGCGCAGGCGGGAGGCGCTCCGCACCCGCATGCCGGGGCTGGCGGCGACCGCCACGTCGGCGACCCGGCGCGGCAGCGCGTGGGCCGCGAGGCCGCAGACCACCGAGCCGTAGCTGTGGCAGAACAGGGCCACGGGGGAGTCGCCGGGCAGGCCGCCGAGCAGCCGGTTCAGCCGCACCGCCCCGTCCTCGGCGCGCATCGCGGTGGCCGCGTCCACGCCGAGCCCGCTGGGCGCGGTGTAGTCGGCCCAGGCGATCACCGCCGTACGGGCGCCCGGGTCCGCGGCGCGCTCGGCGCGGTAGAGCGCCTTCGCCATGCCGTACGGCGCCGAGTAGGGGCGGTAGGACTTGCGGAAGGTGAGCAGGTCGCTGTCCACGCCGGGGACGACCACCGAGATCCGGCGGGCGGCGGTGAGGTCGCCGAAGACCTCCGCGACCCGGCCGGAGCCCTCGGGGTCGAAGGCGAGCACCTGGCGGCCGGGCGCGCGCAGCGCGCCGAAGCGGCGGAACCGCGCGGCGGCGTCCTGCTGCCCGGCCGACGTGAGCCGCCTGTCGTGCATGCGGGCGCGTTCGGCCGCGCCCGCCTGGCCTAGCGCGACGCGGTTGGCCCGGTAGCGCAGCGCGACGGGCGCGCCGTTCATGTTGCCGACCGCGAGCGGGTAGCGGCGGGCGAGCCGGTCGCGGTCCTGGCCGCTGAGCGAGGCGAAGAAGCGGTTCAGCCGCGCGGGCGCCGCGCCGGGGTCCGGCAGGGCGTGTCCGTGCAGTCGTCCGTGCTTCCAGGCGGACAGGGACGCCTGGAGCGCGGTGGAGCCGCGGTGGGAGTGCACGGCGGTCCAGCCGCTGGTCGTCAGCATCATGAAGACCACGGCCAGAGCGAGCAGCGCGCGCCAGACGCTGATCGGCGGGGAGGTGTCGAAGGAAGTCACTGGGAGGACACACTAAGAGAACGAGCCGGTCTCGCGTTAACCGTGTGGCGCGAGTCACGTTTCGACCGGCGTGAGCCGGGTCTCAGCAGCGCATGCCTGGTCAAGATCGTGGACACACCCGGCAGTTCGCGACCGGGGAAGCGGTCTCCGCGCGGATGCCGAGCACGCGACGTCCGTCACGCGGTCAGATTCATTGCAAAAACTGACAGATACGGTCATTCGGTGCTTTACGAGCGCCAGTTCCCGGTCAACGCCGGGCCGACCTGGTCGAGGTGGGCGGCCGTGAGCGCCCGGATGGCCTCCAGGCTGAGGTCGTCCCCGGTGCTCCACTGCCGTCCTGTCAGCCGCATCACCCCGCCGAAGGCGGCCACCGCCAGGCGCGGGCGCGGATCGGCGTCCACGTCCAGCCCCTCCCGTGCGGCGAGCAGGCGCGCGATCTCCTCCTCGGTCTCCACCGAACGGCGCAGATGCGCGGCGAGCAGCACGGGCGTCGACTCGATCGCCTGGAACATGCGCAGGTACAGGTCCAGCGGGACGACGCTCGCCACGGCGTCGCTGATCGTGTCCCAGCCGTCCAGCACCGCCCGGCCCAGCGCCTCCATCGGCGGCTCCCCGGCGGGACGGACGCGCAGCGACGCCACGAAGTGCGCCTCCACCATGTCCTGCACGGCGAAGGCGGCCTCCTCCTTGCCCGCGAAGTAGCGGAAGAAGGTGCGCTGGGAGACGTCGACCGCCTCCACGACGTCGTCGACCGTCGTGCCCTCGTAGCCCCGCGTGGTGAACAGCTCCAGTGCGGCCCGCAGCAGCGCGTCCCGGGTGCGCCGCTTCTTGCGCTCGCGCAGCCCCGCCCGCGGCGCCGGTCGCGGCTCCGCCTCAGCGGTCCCCGCCCTCTCCATGTGCCTCTCCGTGCCTGGTGTGCCCGTGCCGTCCTCACCTGGACGGCCTCTCTGGCCAGGCTAAGGCAGGGTGACGTGTCAGTGGCTGTCTAGTGTGGTCGTTTGTCTTTTGTCAGTGGCTGACACTAGCCTCGCTCATATGACTAGTCAGTCCACCGTCGACATCACGGGGCCGGAGGACAAGGCCCCGACTCCCTCCGACCCCGCACCGGCCGCGGGACTGCGCGGGCGCCCGTGGTTGACCCTCATCACCGTCGCCGTCGGCGTCATGATGGTGGCCCTCGACGGCACCATCGTGGCCATCGCCAACCCGGCCATCGCGCGAAGCCTGCACGCCAGCTTCGCCGACGTGCAGTGGATCACCAACGCCTACTTCCTCGCCCTCGCGGTCTCCCTGATCACCGCGGGCAAGCTCGGCGACCGCTTCGGCCACCGGCAGACCTTCCTCATCGGCGTGGCCGGCTTCGCCGCGTCCTCGGGGGCCATCGGCCTGTCCGGGTCCATCGCCGTGGTCGTGACCTTCCGCGTCTTCCAGGGCCTGTTCGGCGCGCTGCTCATGCCGGCCGCCCTCGGCCTGCTGCGCGCGACCTTCCCGGCCGAGCGGCTCAACATGGCCATCGGCATCTGGGGCATGGTCATCGGCGCCTCCACCGCCGGCGGCCCGATCCTCGGCGGCGTCCTCGTCGAGCGCGTCAACTGGCAGTCCGTGTTCTTCATCAACGCGCCGGTCGGCGCGCTCGCCCTGCTCCTGGGCCTGCTGATCCTGCGCGACCACCGCGCCGCGAACGCGCCGCGCTCCTTCGACCTGCTCGGCATCGCGCTGCTCTCCGGCGCGATGTTCTGCCTGGTGTGGGCGCTCATCAAGGCGCCGGCCTGGGGCTGGGGCGACGGCCGCACGTGGGCGTTCCTCGCCGCCTCCCTCCTCGGCTTCGCCCTCTTCGCCCTCTGGGAGACGAAGGTGGGCGAGCCGCTGATCCCGCTCGGCCTGTTCCGCTCCGTCCCGCTGTCCGCGGGCGTGGTCCTGATGGTGCTGATGGCCGTCGCCTTCCTCGGCGGCCTGTTCTTCGTCACCTTCTACCTCCAGAACGTGCACGGGATGAGCCCGATCAGCGCCGGGCTGCACCTGCTGCCGCTCACCGGCATGCTGATCGTCGGCTCGCCGCTGGCCGGCGCGGCGATCACCGCGGTGGGGCCGCGCATCCCGCTGGCCGCGGGCATGGTCGCCACCACCGCCGCCATGGTCGGCATGTCCACCCTGGACACCGGCACCGGCAGCCTCACCATGTCCCTCTGGTTCGCCCTGCTCGGACTGGGCCTCGCCCCGGTCATGGTCGGCGCCACCGAGGTCATCGTGGGCAACGCGCCGATGGAGCTGTCCGGCGTGGCCGGCGGTCTCCAGCAGGCCGCCATGCAGATCGGCGGCAGCCTCGGCACGGCCGTGCTGGGCGCGGTGATGGCCTCCAAGGTGGACAGCGCCCTGCCCGGCAACTGGCAGCACGCCGGACTCCCGCCGCTCACCCCCGCCCAGGCCGACCAGGCGTCCGAGGCGGTGCAGGTCGGCGTGGCGCCCGTGCCCCAGGGCGTCCCGGAGGCCGTCGCCGCGAAGATCACCTCGGTCGCCCACGACACCTTCGTCTCCGGGATGAGCCTCGCCTCCCTGGTCGCCGCCGGGGTCGCCGCCGTGGCCGTCCTGGTCGCGCTGCTCACCAAGCGCGGGCAGAACGCGGAGGCGGGCGCCGGCGTCGGTCACATCTGACCGGAACACATTCCCTCGTTCGGGTGACGGCGCCACGCAACCGTCGACTCCGGCGCGCGCCGCAGGTGACAGTGGGTCACGCCCTCCGCAGGGCAGCGGAGGGTGCGGCCGCGGCGCGCCGCCGGAGGGGGGCGGCGCGCCGGACGGCCCTCGCGGCGATGCCCGGACGGGCTTCGCAGGGATGCCCGGACGGGCTTCGCGGGGATGTGCGGACGGAACCGGGGTACTCGCTCCTCGAACCCCAATGGAACTCCCAACTCGGCAAGGGGTTCGAGGAGTTGATGATGTCGGGCTTCGGACGCGGAACACGCGGGTACCCCCGTTCACATGGCCGGTCGTGGTCACGGAGCGGGCCGGATCGCGCGACGCTCGGGATCATCGGAACCATCTGCGCGGTGGCCGGTTTCTTCGTGCTGGGCATCCTGCTCGGCCCGGTGGCGGTCGTCTGCGGCTGGCTCTCCATGGGCCGCTCCTGGGCGGGCGACCGCTCGATCCCGGCCTTGGTCGCGGTGGTGCTCGGCGCCATCGACACGCTCCTGGCGGTCATCTGGCTGTCCGGGTCGGCGACCTGGGGCAACGGCATGTTCTGACCCAGGACGGTGAGCGACGGGGCCTCCGGCGGTGCGCCGGGGGCCCCGCTCTCTGTCCGCCGCGTCCGCCGCGTCTGCCCTCCTCGCCCCGTACGCCCTCTCCGCGTCCGCCCGGTCCGCCCGGTGCGCCTTCTCCGTCCCGTCCGCCCGGTCCAGCGCTCTGAGCGCGGCGATCTCGGCCCGCAGCCCGCGCACCTCCCCGGCCAGTTCCTCGATCGCCTCCGTCTGCCGCAGCTCGCGCACGTCGTCCCGCTCGAAGCGGGCGATGAACCACGCGGCGATGTTCGCCGTCACCACGCCCAGCAGCGCGATCCCGGCCAGCATCAGCCCGACCGCGATCACCCGCCCGAGCCCGGTGGTCGGCGCGTGGTCGCCGTACCCCACGGTCGTCATCGTCGTGAACGACCACCAGACCGCGTCGCCCAGCGTCCGGATGTTCCCCCGCGGCGAATCGCGCTCCACCGACAGCACGGCCAGCGATCCGAACATCAGCAGCCCCACCACCGCCCCGGCGACGTACGTGGTCAGCCGGATCTGCTCCGCCATCCGGGCCCGCCGGCCCACCAGCAGGAGCGTGGACACCAGCCGCAGCAGCCGCAGCGGCTGGAGGATCGGCAACACCACGGCGCACAGATCCAGCCAGTGCCCGCGCACGAACTCGCGGCGCCGCCGGGCCAGTCCCAGCCGCATCAGGTAGTCCGCCGCGAAGGCGCCCCACACCGCCCACTCCACCGCCGTGCAGCCCAGCGTCACCGACGGACCTGCGGGGCTGTGCACGATCGGCACGGCGTAGGCGGCGGCGAACGCGAGCGCCAGCACCAGCAGAGGCCGCTGCGTGCACCGCTCCCAGCGAAGCTGTGCCGAAAGATCGTCCACGCCCGCATCGTAAGCGCGCCCGGCCCCGCCCACCCGGCCGGAAAGACGCCCACCGGCCCACCGCGCCCACCGGCCCACGCCCGCCCGGCCCACCGGCCCACGCCCGCCCGGACCACCGCGCCCCCCGGCACGCCCGGACGCGGCAGCGGCGGGGGCCCGGGGCCGGACCGGCCTCAGATCCCCGCCGCGCGCGGTGCCTTACGCGTCGCCTCCCGCCGCCCCCGGGTCCGCCGCCGCGACGTCCAGGAGCCGGTAGCGGTCGACGGCCTGCTTGAGGACCGACCGGTCCACCGCCCCCTCGCGGGCCAGCTCCGTCAGCACGGCCACCACGATGGACTCGGCGTCGATGTGGAAGAAGCGCCGGGCCGCGCCCCGGGTGTCGGCGAAACCGAAGCCGTCGGCGCCCAGGGACTGGTACGTCCCCGGCACCCAGCGGGCGATCTGGTCCGGCACCGACCGCATCCAGTCGGAGACGGCGACGAACGGGCCCTCGGCGCCGTTGAGCTTCCGCGTCACCCACGGCACCCGCTGCTCCTCCTCCGGATGCAGCAGGTTGTGCCGCTCGCAGTCCACGGCCTCGCGGCGCAGCTCGTTCCAGGAGGTCGCCGACCAGACGTCGGCCTTGACGTTCCACTCCTCGGCGAGGATCTTCTGCGCCCGCAGAGCCCACGGCACCGCCACGCCCGAGGCCATGATCTGGGCCGGCGTCCCGCCCGCGGCGCCCGCGCTGATCCGGTGCACGCCCTTGAGGACGCCCTCGACGTCCACGTCGGCCGGCTCGGCGGGCTGCTGGATCGGCTCGTTGTAGACGGTGAGGTAGTAGAAGACGTCCTCGCCGTGCGGGTGCTCCGCCGAGCCGCCGTACATCCGGCGCAGGCCGTCTTGCACGATGTGCGCGATCTCGTAGCCGTAGGCCGGGTCGTAGGCCACGCACGCCGGGTTGGTCGAGGCGAGGAGCTGCGAGTGGCCGTCGGCGTGCTGGAGGCCCTCGCCGGTCAGGGTGGTGCGCCCGGCGGTCGCGCCCAGGACGAAGCCGCGCGCCAACTGGTCGGCCATCTGCCAGAACTGGTCGCCGGTGCGCTGGAAGCCGAACATCGAGTAGAAGACGTAGACCGGGATCAGCGGTTCGCCGTGCGTGGCGTAGGCCGAGCCCGCGGCGATCAGCGAGGCCGTGCAGCCCGCCTCCGAGATGCCGTCGTGCAGCATCTGCCCGGTCGGCGACTCCTTGTAGGCGAGCAGCAGATCGCGGTCGACCGACTCGTACTGCTGGCCGAGCGGGTTGTAGATCTTCGCGCTCGGGAAGAAGGAGTCCATGCCGAAGGTGCGGTACTCGTCCGGCGCGATCAGCACGAACCGCTTGCCGATCTCCTTGTCCCGCATCAGGTCCTTCAGCAGCCGGACGAAGGCCATGGTGGTCGCGATGGACTGCTGGCCCGAGCCCTTCTTCACCGCCGCGTACGCGGCGTCGTCCGGCAGCGGCAGCGGCTCGGCGCGCACCACGCGGGTCGGCACGTAGCCGCCCAGGTTCCTGCGCCGGTCGTGCATGTACTGCATCTCCTCGGAGTCGCGCCCCGGGTGGTAGTACGGCGGCGCCCCGGACTCCAGCTCCTTGTCGGAGATCGGCAGGTGCAGCCGGTCCCGGAAGCGCTTGAGGTCGTCGACCGTCAGCTTCTTCATCTGGTGGGTGGCGTTGCGGCCCTCGAAGTTCGGGCCCAGCGTCCAGCCCTTGACCGTCTTGGCCAGGATCACCGTGGGCTGGCCCTTGTGCTCCACGGCGGCCTTGAACGCCGCGTAGATCTTGCGGTGGTCGTGGCCGCCGCGGCCCAGGTGCAGGATCTGGTCGTCGGTCATGTTCTCGACCATCGCGCGCAGCCGGTGGTCGTCGCCGAAGAAGTGGTCGCGGATGTACGCGCCGGACTCGGTGGCGTAGGTCTGGAACTGGCCGTCCGGGGTGGTGTTCATCCGGTCGACCAGGATGCCGTCGCGGTCCTGCGCGAGCAGCGGGTCCCAGGAGCGGTCCCAGATCAGTTTGATCACGTTCCAGCCGGCGCCCCGGAAGACCGACTCCAGCTCCTGGATGATCTTGCCGTTGCCGCGTACCGGGCCGTCCAGGCGCTGGAGGTTGCAGTTGACCACGAAGGTCAGGTTGTCCAGGCCCTCGCGGGCGGCGATGGAGAGCTGGCCCAGCGACTCCGGCTCGTCCATCTCGCCGTCGCCGAGGAACGCCCACACGTGCGAGCCGGAGGTGTCCGCGATCCCGCGCGCCTGCATGTAGCGGTTCATCCGCGCCTGGTAGATCGCCCCGATCGGGCCGAGGCCCATGGAGACGGTCGGGAACTCCCAGAAGTCCGGCATCGAGCGCGGGTGCGGATAGCTGGAGAGGGCGTGCGGCGCCTTCGACTTCTCCTGGCGGAAGCCGTCGAGGTGCTGCTCGCCGAACCGGTCCAGCAGGTAGGCGCGTGCGTAGATGCCGGGGGAGGCGTGCCCCTGGAAGAAGACCTGGTCGCCGCCCCGGCCGTCGTCCTTGCCGCGGAAGAAGTGGTTGAAGCCGACGTCGTAGAGCGAGGCGGAGGAGGCGAAGGTGGCGATGTGGCCGCCGACTCCGATGCCGGGGCGCTGGGCGCGGGAGACCATCACCGCGGCGTTCCAGCGGGTCGCGTTGAGGATCTTGCGCTCGATCTCCTCGTCGCCCGGGAAGAACGGCTCGCTCTTGGTGGGGATGGTGTTGACGTAGTCCGAAGAGCGCATCTCCGGCACCGCCACCCGCTTCTCCCGGGCCCGCTCGATCAGGCGGAGCATCAGGAAGCGGGCCCGCTCGCGGCCGCGCTCGTCGACGGCGGCGTCGAGCGAGTCGAGCCACTCCTGGGTCTCCTCGGGGTCGAAGTCAGGAACCTGACTCGGAAGGCCGCCAATGATGATCGGGTTGCGATCGGATCCGGAAGCCACGCTGTTCCTTACCTGTCAGAGGACTGACATATCTGAGACATCTCTGGGGCTCTTCTGAACTGATTCTGCTGCTCGTCTGAGGTCCGGTAGGTTTGTCCGTCCGCGCCTGCGCCGTTCCCCATCGTGTACCTGGGGCGAGGCGCCCGTCATCTCTACCGCGGGGTAACCGGCTACCCCGGTGCGGGATCTTCCGCTCATCGGGGGTTCCCAAAAGCGCAAAAGCGGGCAGAAGGGTGTGGGTGTGCGTCGCCGCCGCTCGCGATACCGTGTCAGGAGTTGCGGCGACACAGCCGGGAACGTCACTGTTTCGGCGGTCCCGGACGCCGGGTACTTGCGCGATCCGGCCCGCCCGTGTGGACTACGGCCAATGCTTCGCGCACGCGCGTGGCTGAAGACCTATCTCGCAACATCATCAGGAGGCAACCCGTGAGCGCGACCGCGGACCACGCGGAGGAGCGGACTAACCCTGCCGCCAGGCTGGGATTCCAGACCGGGCAGGTGGTCCAGGAGATCGGCTACGACGACGACGTCGACCAGGAGCTCCGCGAGGCCATCGAGGAAGAGATCGGCGCGGAGCTGATGGACGAGGAGTACGACGACGTTGCCGACGCCGTGGTGCTGTGGTTCCGCGACGAGGACGGCGACCTGACGGACGCGCTGGTCGACGCCATCTCGTACATGGAGGAGGGCGGGGCGATCCTTCTCCTCACCCCGAAGACCGGCCGTACGGGCTACGTGGAGCCCAGCGACGTTTCCGAGGCCGCGACGACGGCGGGTCTGTCGGCCAGCAAGAGCGTCAGCGTGGGCAAGGACTGGAGCGGCAGCCGGCTGGTGACGCCGAAGGCCGCCAAGTCCAAGAAGTAGGCCCTTGGGGGCAGGCGCCCCCGGGCGTCTTCCCCCGGCCCGCCCCGGCGCCGCCGACGGCGCGCCCCGGATCCCGGCGGGCCCCGGACGGGCCGACTCGCGTCGGCCCGTCCACCGGCCCTCGGTGATCGCTGCGTAGGGTGGTCCCACCCGAACAGCCCCACCGAAGGGAAGGCGCCACGATGGCGATCCAGGTCGGCGACAAGGCCCCCGACTTCGAGCTGAAGGACAACCACGGCCGCACCGTGCGACTGTCCGACCTCCGCGAGGGAGACAGCCCGAAGAACGTCGTACTGCTGTTCTATCCCTTCGCCTTCACCGGCGTGTGCACCGGCGAGCTGTGCGCGCTGCGCGACAACCTGCCGAAGTTCGTCAACGACGACACCCAGCTCCTCGCCGTCTCCAACGACTCCGTCCCCACCCTGCGCGTCTTCGCCGAGCAGGAGGGCCTGGAGTACCCGCTGCTGAGCGACTTCTGGCCGCACGGCGAGGTGTCGCGCGCCTACGGCGTCTTCGACGAGGACAAGGGCTGCGCCCTGCGCGGGACCTTCGTCGTCGACAAGGAGGGCGTCGTGCGCTGGACCGTGCTCAACGCCCTGCCGGACGCCCGCGACCTCGACGCGTACGTGCGGGCGCTCGACGCCCTGTGAGCCGGTGACCCGGGCGCCGCGGCGGCGCCGGGCGGCCGGCGGGCGCCGACACCAGGCAATCTCCGGCCCTTGGGCCTGCCAGGTGCGGGAACCCGTCACTAGGATCAGAACGTTGATCTCCTATCCGACGCACGACGGGGCGCCCCGCCCCCGGACACCTATGGAGGACTCGTGGGAGTCAGCCTCAGCAAGGGCGGCAACGTATCGCTGACGAAGGAGGCGCCCGGCCTGACCGCGGTCCTCGTCGGCCTGGGCTGGGACGCCCGCACCACGACGGGCACCGACTTCGACCTCGACGCCAGCGCGCTGCTGCTGAACAACTCGGGCAAGGTCGGCAACGACCAGAACTTCGTGTTCTTCAACAACCTCAAGAGCCCGGACGGCTCGGTGGAGCACACCGGCGACAACATCACCGGCGAGGGCGAGGGCGACGACGAGGTGATCAAGGTCAACCTCGCCGGGGTGCCGGCCGACGTCGACAAGATCGTCTTCCCGGTCTCCATCTACGACGCCGAGAACCGCCAGCAGTCCTTCGGCCAGGTCCGCAACGCCTTCATCCGCGTGGTCAACCAGGCCGGCGGCCAGGAGATCGCCCGCTACGACCTGAGCGAGGACGCCTCCACCGAGACGGCGATGGTCTTCGGCGAGCTGTACCGCAGCGGCGCGGAGTGGAAGTTCCGCGCCATCGGCCAGGGCTACGCCTCGGGTCTGCGCGGCATCGCGCAGGACTTCGGCGTCAACGTCTGACGCACGGCTGATCCAAGCCGCACCACGGCTGATCCGCGCGCGACCCGGACGGCTGGCCGATGACCGGCAAGACCGGCGCCGCGCGGGTCGCCCTCCAGACCAAGTGCCCGGTGATCCCGGTCGCCCAGTGG